>CALXRX010000019.1 GCA_944390975.1 uncultured Clostridia bacterium
CTTGACGAAATTTAGCAAAAAATGTATTATATATTATATGAATTTAATGGAGGAATTATCATGTTTAAACATATACCTAATATATTAACAATATTAAGATTTTTTCTAATTCCAATTATAGTTTATTATATAGTACAAGGAAATTATATACTTGCTTTTGTATATTTAACTATTTCTGGTTTAACAGACGTTTTAGATGGATATATTGCAAGAAAATTTAATTTCATTACAAACTTTGGAAAATTAATTGATCCTTTAGCAGATAAAGCTACTCAAATATCTGTCCTTGCAGTACTAGCACTACAAAATGTTATTCCTTTATGGATTTTAATTGTAGTAGTTTTAAAAGAATTTGCAATGATTTCTGGAGCATCATTTTTATATGGAAAAGAGTTTGTTGTATCTAGTAGATGGTATGGAAAACTTTCAACTGTTTTATTTTATGTAGCAATTGTAAGTTCCTTCTTTATTAGCCAATTTAACTCAACTTTAATAAATCATCCAGAATATAGTATGCCGACTTTACCTGCATTTGACCAATATTTATATTATTTAGCTTTAATTGCAACAATATTTTCATTAATAATGTACTTTAGAGCTTTTTATACTCAAGGTTATTTAAAAAAAGAAAATTTAAAAATTGAAAAAAAATAAATTAAATTATTTGAGGAACGTTATTATTAACGTTCCCTTTTAATTATGCTAGTTTTAATTTATTCATAATTTTCTAACATACTATTTAATTCCTCTTTGCCATAAACTTTTATTCCATCTTTTAGTTCTAATTTATCACTTTCAGTTAAGTATTCCACACTGATACCTGTTGTTTCATATAAAGTTTCTTCTCCTTGTTTGTCTACCTTATATACAGCAATTATACCTTGCTCCTCTTTTAATATATAATGCTCATTGCAAAAACCTTCTTCTTCTTTTATCAAAATTATATCTAATGGTGTAAACTTCTCAACTTCCCACTGTGAATACTCTTTTTCTATTTCAGATTTAGTTAAATTAACAAATTCTTCAGGAATTTCAGCATATTCTTTAATAGTATGTCCGCATTCTTTATAATGCTTTTTCAGAATTAATGTTGCATTTGGAGATATCTTTTCCTCTTCTGAATCTATATTAATTGTTATATCATTTTTTACACTGTAATCTACCTGATTTATTATGCTATTATTTTTTTCTTCATTTTTTACCATGTTTTCCTCTTTTGCATCAGAACTATATAAATACTTTCCAACAAATATTGCAATAATAAAAATTACAATAAAAGCAATAATTATTCCTAATTTTTTCATATACAGTCCTCCTTCTTTTAATGTTTATTTTCTTATAGTATTTTCAAAAATAGGAATAATTATACAATTTTACTCTATTTTTTTCTTGATTTTTACTTTTCCATTTTTATTAACCTTTATACTTATTTCCCCATCTAAATCTGTTCTAAATATTTTACTTTTTAGATTATTAAGTGTTTTTATTGTATTTTCAGAAGGATGACCAAATAAATTATTCTTTCCTACTCCAATTAAAGCTATTTGAGGTTTAACTTTATTTATAAAATCCTCACTTGTAGAAGTTTTAGAACCATGATGAGCTATTTTAATTATATTAGCATTTAATTTATTAGTATCTCCATATTTTTCAATTATTTTATTTTCTGCCTCTTTTTCAATATCACCTGTAAACAATATACTAAAATTATTATAATTTAATTTTGCGACTATGGAATTATTATTTATATCTGTATGCTGTAATTTTTCTTCTGGATATAAAATATCTATCCATAAATTCTTTTCAATTTTTATTTTATCTTCTGCTTTCACAACTAATACCTTAATTTTTTTCTTTTTTATTATTTCTATTATTCTTTTATATTCATCACATATTTCTGCTTGTTTTGAAATTATAACTTCATCTACTTTTATATTTTCTAATACTGCTATTAATCCATTACAATGGTCTGAATCGAAATGTGATATCATCATATAATCAATTCTACTTATTTTTCTATCTAATAAATATGGTAATAATGTATTTTTTCCAACATCAAATTCATCTAAACTTTTACTTCCGCCACCATCAATTAAAATTGTTTTTCTATGTGGTGTAACAATTAAAGTAGAATCACCTTGTCCAACATCTACAAAATAAATTTGCAAATCTTGTGGTATTAATTTTACAAAACTTATTATTATAATTAAAATCATAATAACAGTTAATATCTTCTTTTTCTTACTTTTCAAGGCATGTTTAAAATTATCCACAATTGTTAATATCCTTTTTTCTATACTTCTTTTTAATTCCTTTTTATTCATAAAATTAATAAACACAATTAAAGCTACAAATATATAGTACAAAACCACATAAATTATATTGGGAGTTGTTATAGTTATTTTTGATATACTCATACTAGAAAATATATCAGATATAAATATAAGTAATTTTAATAAAATATTTAATACTAAAAAAAATATATTAATTGGAATTATTATAGAAACAAAACCTAAAGTTGTTATTGCTCCAATTATGAAACTAATTAATAAATTTGAAAATAAAAATGTTAACGAAAGTTTGTTAAATAACATTATACTTAGTGGTAAAATTAGTATTTGTGCAGAAATTGATAATCCTATTGCTTCTTTTATTTTTGTAGCTATTTTGCTACCTATTTCTAATTTGTTTATTTCTTTTATTTGGTTATTTTTGCCTTGTTTTCTTATACTTAAAACATTTGTTATATCTTTATAAAAAATAATTATTCCTAAAGTTGCCAAAAAAGATAATAATAAACCAGTATCTGTAATACTAAATGGATTTTGTATTAAAATAATTAATAAAGATGTACTAATATTAGTAATAATATCACTTTTTCTATATATTAAACTACCTATTAAAGTAAGTATACTCATAATGCATGCTCTTTTTACTGATGCTTGACCACCTGTCAAAAATATAAAGAAAATTAAAAATATTATTATAATAATTTTACTTATTTTTTTATGAAAATTCATTTTTTTAGATAAAAAAGTGATTGCTAAAACTATATATGACACATGCATACCAGATACGGCTAATATATGTGACAAACTACTATTTTGAAAGCTTTCCTTTATCTCGTTATCTAATTCATCATCATACCCTAATAATATTCCTAACAGTAAATTACTTGTATCCTTATCTGGAATATTTCTTTTTACTGTTTCTTTTATTTTATTAGCAGTAGCGTTTGCTACAACATTTAATATATTCACTTTTCCATTTCCTACTATATCTACCTTATCAGTTTTAACAGTTCCATAAATCCCTATACCTTTTAAATATTCTTTATAGTTAAATCCTTTATAATTCCTTTGTATTTCTGGCTCTATAAAAGTTCCATAAAAGGATATTTGTTTTCCATACTCTATTTTTATATTTTCTTTTAAGTTTAAATATAGGTATGTATTATTATATTTTTTATTATTGTTTATATTTTCCACTTTTATTTTATATTGGTAATAATATTTTTTTATTTTCACATCACTTACTACTGTTGCAATTATTTTTCCTTCTTCAAAATCCTTATACACATTTTCATAATTATAATTCTGTATTAATACTATTGTGTTAGAAATAATTGCACTTATGAATATAGTTACAAATATTTTTTTAACTTCAAAAAATTTATAATATTTCATTATTTTTTTACTAAATTTATAAAACCTTTTTATTAGAAAGTATATTATTAAAATTATTAATATAAAAAGAACTATACTGATTTTACAGTATAGCCCTAACATTATTCCTATTATATATCCTATTAGTATAATTAAAATTGGTCTTTGCATAATAATAAATCGTCCTTCTTATGAAATACCCCCATTATTAATTTATTAATCTAGTTGCTGTTACATATCTTTTTGTATATGATGCACTTGTTAATGATGATGTTATAACACCAGTTTTTTCAGTTGAAGCGTGTACAAACTTATTATCTCCAATATATATACCAACATGCCCTATTCCAGTATATGTTTTATAATCTGAAAAGAATACTAAATCTCCTGGTTGAATATTGGATTTTTCTATTTTTGTTCCAATTTTAGATTGTGCAGTTGCTGAGTGTGGTAAATTAATTCCAAATTGTTTATATACATACATAGTAAGCCCTGAGCAGTCAAATCCTCCTTTAGGTGTAGAGCCTCCATATACATATCTATATCCTATATATTGTTTAGCAAAGTTTGCTATTTCTTCACCCTTATTAGAAGTATTATTTGTAGTTGAGTTAGTACTTGATGATACTTCTTCTTCAGTTTCTGATATATCTGCTTCTTCCACAGATGTAGTATTTTCTGTCCTCTCTGATGCACTTCTTGATGTAACTTCTACTTTCTTTTCAGATACATACATTTTTAATACGTATCCTTCCTCTTCTTTATGCTCAACTTTATACCAGTCACCTTGTTCTTCAAGTATTGTAACTTTTGCATTTTGTGCAAATACTTTTAGTATTTCTGAATCTGTATTAGGCTCTTTTCTAAAATTAATTCCTGTAGAAGTAATATAGCCTGTTTTATTTATAGCTTCTTTAATTTCTTGCTCTTCTTCACTTTCTTGTTCTGTTTGTGTTTGTGTTTGTGTTTGTTCTTGCTGTTGTTCTTGATTAGTTTGTTCTTCTTGTGTTTGATTTTCTTCATTATTTACTGTTTGAATACCTTTTACCTCTTCTAATCTAACCCATCCATTTAAAGTATCTGTAGCTATATATGACCAATCATTTAATATATTCACTATTTTTATTTCTACATCTTTTTCAATACTATTAACTATTTTAGAATTAATTAATGGCCTTATATATATTGCTATATTTGTTGGTGCTTTTATAGTATCCCCTATATTTATTTCGCTTGTGGATGTGTTTACAGGTGTCGTAGATACCGTATTTGTTTCAGATAATGTGTTTGTTTGAAGTATATTTTCATCAACCTGATTATTTTCTGTTTTATTTGTTTCTATTTGGTCTTTTTGTACATAACCTTTAATTTTTTTATAATTAACCCTATACCAATCTTCCTGTTCTTCTAGTATTTCTACTTCTTCATCTTTTGGTATTATTTCTAATACTGTTGAATCATTTGATGCTGTTTTTCTTAATTTTGCATCTTCTACAGCTGTTCCAGAGATTTCTGCAAAACTTGTTATTGTAATTCCTATGATAAATAATAAAACAAATATTGAAACTACTTTTGCTACTTTTATGTTCGTCATTTTTATGCTCCCTTCAAATTTTACTAACATAGTATATATGAAATTTTAAAAAAAGTCAATTTTATAATTATATGTAATTTAGCATTTTTTCTTTCGTAGTTTCCAATGTTTGTTTTATTTTACTATATATAAATTTAAAAATCAATTGTTTTTTTGTTACAATTTTTTACAATTTATATGCGTAATTTTCCAAATTTCGAAAATTAAAGCATATAAAGGTTTAATAACCTACAACAACATAATTATATTGATAATTATATAATTTTCCTTTAAGAACTATATTAGATGATGTAATTGTCCAGCCGTTTGTTCCATCTCCCTGTCCGTCTGGTGTAGAAAATCTATTTAAATCTGCTGAATAGATTAAAATATCCCCATTATTACATTGTGCAAATACTAATCTTGGTGTAAAACCAACATTACCAATTTCAACATAATTTTGCCCCCAAGTATGAGATGTTACATATCCTGTTTTTATTTTATATTTTTGTATAGCTGTTTCCGCAGCACTATACCCCGCATTATACCCATTGTTATATACAGTACTAGTATTAACTTTTCCAGATCCATTATGATATCCTGCTGGTATTGTAACACTTCCACTCCCTGTTGGAGTGCTTGACCATGCTCCTCTGTTCGTCATTGTTCCTGTTACCTTACTTCCATTTACCCATGCTGTTTTTCCACTTAATATATTTCCTGCTGCAGCTGTTGCTGATGTTTGGCTTGAAAGTGAATTTGCTGTTACTTTTCCACTTCCATTATGGTATCCTGCTGGTATTGTATAACTTCCTCCTGCATTTAAACTTTTGCTTACTGCTCCTCTATTTGTCATACTTCCTGTTATTTTTACTCCATTTGTACTTGTAAATGTTTTTCCACTTAACACATTTCCTGCTGCTGCATCACCTAATGAGCCTTTTATTGTTGCCCACGGTATGTTTAACCAATGTGCTGTTGCATAATATCCATTTGCTGGTATATATACCCATGGTCCATATGTTGTATCAAATCCCCATCTCCCTGATGTTGTAATTGCTGTGCTTCCACTTGTATATGATGCCATTGTTCCTGTTAGTCCTACTTCACTTGAGTTTGAAAATGTTTTTCCACTTAATACATCTGATGCTACTGCTGTTCCTGTTGATTGTTTTTTCTGTAATTCTGCTATTTGTGTGTTTAAATCACTTATTGTACTTTCTAATTGCTCTTTTGTTTTGTTTAAATTGTCTACTTGTTGTGTTAAATTATCTACTTGCTCTTGTAATGCTGCACTATTTCCTTGTTCTTGTTCTATTTGGTTATTTAAATCTTCTATTGTTCCTTCTAGTTCGGTTTTGGTATTATTTAAGTCTTCTACTGTTTTTTCTAGTTCTTCTACTTTTTGTTGTAATTCTGCTAGTTCTTCATCTGTTGCTGCATCTCCTCCTGTTGTTCCTCCTCCTTGATTATATATTTCATCTATTTTTATTTCATATCCTTCATCTGTTTTTATTGTGTTTCCATCTTCTTGTAGTTCTCCATAATTTCCTGCTATTTCTTCTAGTTCTTCTTTTGTTAAGCCTGTTCCTCCTTTTTCTAGCTCTTTATCTAATATTGCTAGTTGCATATCCTCTTTTATTGCTGCTATTTCCTGTGCTTCTTTTGCTTTTTGTGCTTGGGTTATTATTCCTCTATCCCCTAAAGTTAGACTAAGCGTTACTCCTGCTAGTATTAATAATATTATTATTGTTATTACTAGTGATATTAAGGTTATTCCTTTTGCTTGTTTTACTAGCTTTTTTCTTATTCCTTTTATTTTATTTTTCCTTATCATTTTTTTCATATGTTCCTCCATTTTTTATTTTTATTATTTTTTATTTTCTATTAATACTTTTTCATAAAACACAAAAATGACGAAGTTCATTTTTCGTCATTTTATCTTTCTATTATTCTATTTTCAATAGTTTTACTCTTTTTTAATTATCACTTTTTTACATAAAATTTGACACTTATTTATAATTTATTTTATATAATATAATAGACATAAAATATATTCTACGGAGGTACTTAAGATATGAGTAAAATACATTTAACAGATTTACCAATGAATGAAACAGGTAAAGTTATATCTATAAATTGTCCTGGACATATAAAAAGAAGACTTTTAGATTTAGGTATTGTAAAAAAAACTAATATTATACCTGTTTTAAAAAGCCCTTCTGGCGATCCTACTGCTTTTTTAGTTCGTGGTAGTATAATTGCTCTTCGTAAAGAAGATGCTAGTTTAATAGATGTAGAATTTTAAGAAAAAAATCGTTTGTTATTTTTAACAAATGATTTTATTTTTTGTATTTATATGGTATAATTATATTAGATTTTCTTTACAAAAGAAAAAAATTATTTTTCATTAAGGAGTTTACATATGATAAAAGAAAAATATGATTTCTATAGTCCCTTTAATTTTAAATTATATAATTTAGATCCTAAAATAAAATATCAATTAAATGTTTTAGAATCTTATGATCCCATAACAAGGAAACATAGTGAAAATGTAGCAAATTTAGTATACAGACTTTGTGAATATTTACATTGCAATTCTCAGTATACTCTTTATTGTACTAGTTGTGCCTTCTTACATGATATAGGTAAAATATTTATACCACATTCAATTTTATGCAAGCCTTCTGCATTAACTGATGAAGAATATGAAATAATGAAAAAACATACTACATACGGATATAATTTATGTTATAAAGATTTACAGCTACGTCCATATGCAGATGGAGCATTATATCATCATGAAGCACTAAATGGTACAGGATATCCAAATGGTCTTACTAAAAAAGAAATTCCATATGTAGCACAAATTATTAGAGTTGCAGATGAATATGACGCAATTGTAACAAAAAGGCAATACAAAACTCACATTAACATTTCAGAAACATTAAAATTATTGATTAAAGATGCAAAACCCGAAGAATATATAAAAACAATAGCATTAGACCAACTTTCAGAAAACTCAAAAGTTGGAAAAATAAATCCAAAAATTCTAAGAAAACTATTTAAAGTTGTAATTGATGATACTATGTATGAAATTGAATGTATAAAAGAATATGTTTCTCATTTAATAGAACAAGCAAATAGATTAAAAATGGTTGAAAAATATAACCAAAAAATGGATTTAGCAAAAACTGATAAAAAACGCCAATACTATTTAAATGGAATGAAAATTCTTTTGGAAAAAGGCGAAACCGTTGAAAATTATAAAGAAATTCTTCAAGAATATAACACAGCAATTGATAATAAGAAATATATGATTTCTAAACTTTATGATGAAATAAAAATAATAAAAAAATTAGAAGTATAATTATAATTTTACTTTTTAAAGCGAATGTAATTAATAAAATTTATTTACATTCGCTTTTTCACATATTTTATATTTTTCCATATACTAATAATAAATACTATTAGGAGAGTGATTATATGGGACTTACGGCTTCTTCATGTGGTATTAATTTATTAGAAGATGAAATTCTAGAACTTCAAAAAAACTGTGATTATACTATCGCAATTGCTCGGAAATCCAAATGTTGGGAAAAGTACTATCTTTAATGCTCTAACAGGTCTTCACCAGCATACAGGAAATTGGCCTCGGAAAAACAGTTAGCAATGCTTCTCGGAATTTGTAAACACAATAATAAAGATTTTTTATTAATAGATATTCCTGGTACATATTCTTTAATGTCTAATTCTCAAGAAGAAGAAATTGCTAGAAATTATATATGCTTTGGAAATCCTGATGCTACTGTAATTATTTTAGATGCTACATGCCTTGAAAAGAATTTGAATCTTGTATTTCAAACTTTAGAAATAACAAATAAAGTAGTAGTATGTGTTAATTTATTAGATGAAGCAAAGAAAAAGAATATTGAAATAGATTTAAACAAATTATCTAAACTCTTAGGTGTTCCTGTTGTTGGAACTGTTGCTAGAAATGCAAAAACATTAAATAATTTACTAGATACTGTTTATAATGTCTGTTGTAGCAAAATTATATGCAATCCTAAAAAAATAAAGTATATTCCAATAATTGAGGATTGTATTTTAATGTTAAGTTCTGAAGTTCAAAAAATATTACCTGTTTCAAAACAATATTTAACAAGATGGGTTTGTTTAAAACTAATTGATAAAGATGATTCAATTATAAATTCCATAGAAAATGCCTTTGGAATAAAACTTTCAAATGAACAAATTTTATTAAAACTAGATGAAATAAGAAAATTATTACAAAAAAATGATATAGATTCTAGCAATTTAAAAGATAAAATTGTTTCAAATATTATTTTTTCTGCTGAAGATATTTGTAATAATGTAGTTAAATATAAAAACTCATCTCATCAAAATCGTGATAGAAAAATTGATAAAATACTAACTTCTAAAAAATTTGGAATACCTATTATGATTTTATTTCTAGGTCTTATCTTTTGGATTACTATTACTGGTGCAAACTACCCTTCACAACTTTTATCAGATTTTTTTGGATATATTCAAGAAAAATTATTATACTTTTTTAATTACATAAATGCTCCTGAATTTATTTCTGGTGTGTTGATAGAAGGAATGTTTCAAACAGTTACATGGGTTATCTCTGTAATGCTACCACCTATGGCAATATTTTTTCCTCTTTTTACTATATTAGAGGATTTAGGATATTTACCTAGAATTGCTTTTAATTTAGATAATTATTTTAAAAAAGCTTGCACAACCGGAAAACAGGCACTAACTATGTGCATGGGATTTGGCTGTAATGCTGCACGGAGTTGTGGGGTGTAGAATAATTAATTCCCCTCGTGAACGTTTAATTGCAATTTTAACTAACAGCTTTGTTCCGTGTAATGGAAGATTTCCATTTTTAATAACTATTTCTAGTATTTTTATTGGTAGTATTGTAAGTGGATTTAGTGCATCACTTCTTTCTACTATTGCTGTACTTTTTGTAATATTACTTGGAATTTATTTTACTTTACTAGTCTCTAAAATTCTATCAAAAACCATACTAAAAGGCGTTCCATCTTCATTTATTTTAGAGTTACCACCTTACAGAAAACCTCAAATTGGAAAAGTAATTGTTAGGTCACTACTTGATAGAACTTTATATGTACTAGGTAGAGCTATTAGCGTTGCAGCACCTGTTGGAATAGTAATTTGGTTATTTGCAAACATTAATATTGGAAATTTAAGTATATTAAGCTATATTGCAAATTTTTTAGATCCTTTTGCAAAACTTATGGGATTAGATGGTTATATTTTAACTGCTTTCATTCTAGGATTACCAGCTAATGAAATTGTTCTTCCTATTATCTTAATGAGTTATATGGCTAAAGGAAGTTTAGTTAATTTAGAAGATACTTATATGATTGGAAACATATTGGTACAAAATGGTTGGAATATTTTAACTGCTATTAATGTAATGCTATTTACCTTACTACATTTTCCATGCAGTACTACTTTATTAACTATAAAAAAAGAAACTGGTAGTTGGAAATGGATGTTTATTTCTTTTCTTCTTCCAACTATTTGTGGTGTCATTCTTTGCATGTGTACTACTTTAATATATAACATATTTGTATAAAATAAAAAACTTTACTTAATTTGTTTTAACCAAAAAAGCCAACTGAATCTCAGCTGGCTTTTTTGGTTAGAATTTTAATTGTTCAACACATCTTCTTGCATACTCCATAGTATAATCATGCAATTCTTTACATATTGGAGTAAGTCTTAATTTACCCGAAATTAATTTTTCATTGTAACGGCTCATTGCTCCGAAAAAATAAGAATCTCTCACACCTGCATTATATTGTCTCCAACATTCTAAATCTGCGGACAAATAATCTGCTGCTTTAATTAATTTTTTTAAGCCAGCATTTTCGTCTTCTTCAAACATTACTTCTTTTAACTTACTGGCTATATAATCCGGAACTTTTCTATACAGCTGCTTTTCAATTACTTCTAATTCGTACTTTTCCGTGGCGTTGCGGAAGCCTGGTATTCTATCTTTAATTGGTGATGGTATATCTGTAGTCCATACTTCTGCCAAATCATGGAAAATCCCCATAAAAAACATCTTTGTAGCAATTGTTTCATTCCCTGAATTTTCTTCCAAACCGATAATATATGATAGACATCCCGTATCAAATAAATGACCCAAAACAGAACATTCTATAGCATATGGCATAACAGACCAACGGTTTTGATTTCTTAGCTTAGAAATCTTTAAAAATAACTTAAAGATTTCTCCATCAACTTCTGAAAGTTCTGAAACACATCTTATATTTTTATATTTCATTAATGCTTTCTGGATTTCTATAAGTTTAGTTTGGTACTCATCAAATCCTCTGGTCTGCTGATTTTCAATAAGTTCCACCAAAGTTGCTATTTTTGTTGCCGCTTTATAAATCTGCATTTCATACGTACCTACTCCTTCACATATAAAGTCTCCAAATTGTTCACTCGTATTTTCAACAATAATTTCTTTTGTTGCTCCATCGAATAATGATTTTTTTATGTTACCAATTTGACATATTTCATCAATTATATTCTCTGGAGTATCAAAATAAACATAAGCCTTCTGAAATGCCCTATATAAAGCTATCTTAGGAAATCTTTCCCAGCAAATTGTTTCTCCATCTTTTTCACAATATGCTGCCAGAATATAAGCTATTATACAATTTAAAGCTTGTTTTGCCAATTCATTGTATTTGTCTTCTGTTACAAATGATGTCCACCTCCGCAAAATATTAAGTCGCTTAAACACTTCATTCAACGCCTTTAAACATTCAAAATCTAAGTTCTTCATATTTCCTCCTTTAAATTATTGCCCTTTTGATAACACCTGTTGCCTCAAAAGGAAGTATTACTATAGTTTCAAATCAAATTATATCACGTTTTTATGTATAGTTCAATGTTATAATTATTTTTTTATTATATTTTAATAACTATTCTACTTTTCTTTAATTACATTATTTATTTTATCCAAATTCTTTATTACACAATCATATCCATATTTATAGCAACTATCTAATTTTCCGTGTATCTAATAATCCTACTTTATCAGTATATACATTCAATACTAAATCACTCATTTCTAAACTTTCCTCAGATATTTTACTTCCCATTATATCAATTGTTTTCATCACAATATCCATTATATTACTATCTTTAGTAATAGTATCTGCATCAAATTTTACTGCAATTACTTTATCTGCTCCTTGTTTTCTTACTTCGTTTACAGGAATATTATCTAATGCTCCACCATCCATAAATGCATGATCTTCAAAATCACATGGTATAAACACAGCAGGAAAACTACTACTTGCCCTTACTGCTTTTCCTACTGTTATATTCGTAATATATTGTTTAGTATCTTTTACATTTTCTGGTATTTTATTAGTTATAATATATTCTTTACAATTTTTTATATCAACTGTAGGAATTACTAATGGCATTTCTATTTGACTTACATTATTTATACCTTTCTTGCTAGCTATTTTATTATATATGTTTTCTATACTTTGACCTGTTTTTAGTCCTTTTAACGTATTTTTCTTTTTTGTTATAAAATTACCTAAACCAGACATTACTAAACTACTATTAATCTCAACTAGTTCTTTTGAATATCTTTTAAATAATATGTATATATAATAAGGTGAATAACCCATTGCATATAAACTAGCTATTAGACTTCCTGCACTTGTCCCTCCAATAATATCTATTTTTATATTATTATCCTCTAATGCTTTTAACACTCCTGCATGAGCAATTCCTCTAATGCCTCCTCCTGATAGTGCTATCCCTAATTTCACTTTCTCACCTTCTTACCTAATAAGAACATATAATAATATTATTTACATTTATTATATGTTTAAACATTATATGATGATAAAATTATTTTATATTACATGTTTGATAATATAATTATCAAAATTCGACTTTTATGTAAAAATTATATATAAATTATTGACATCTTTTTTTATTCTCATATATAATTTTAATAAGGAGGTACAAAAGAAAATGAAAAATAAAACTAAAAAATTACCAATAAAATTTAACACTCCATCTGGAATAACTTTAATAGCACTTATTATCACAATTATTGTACTATTAATATTAGCAGGAGTAACAATAAATTTAACTATAGGCGAGAATGGTATTTTTAGAACTGCCCAAATAGCTAGTAAAAACTACATTAATGCTGAGAATAAAGAATTTGATGACCTAGATAGTTTAAATAATACAATTAATTCTATACTTGCTAATACTATACAAAATGGTAACGGTAATGAAAATCCAACTCCAGAAGAGCCAGAAGAGCCTGAAGAGCCAGTAGAACAATCTTGTGCAGATTGCCAAGGTTTAGGATATACCTTGTCTTCTTGCTCTATATGCTCTGAAACAGGATACTTAACAGAGCCTTGTGCAACTTGTCATGAAACTGGTGAAATTGATTGTCCTGATTGTGAAGATGGATTGCAAACTTGCCCTGACTGTATGGGTGCTGGCTTGATTGATACTAATCGTCCTTGTGATATTTGTAGTGGTAGTGGATATGAATTATGCAGCGACTGTATGGGGTCTGGCATGATGGATTATAATAATCCTTGTATGTCGTGTGGTGGTAGTGGATATTCAAGTGAATGTACCCACTGTATGGGAACAGGCATGATATTTGAATCAATCTCTTGCCCTCCTTTGATAACTTGTACTACTTGTAATGGATTACTGAAAATCACATGTAATAAATGTTCTGGCAGTGGTATAATTTATCAAGGTTGTTCTACATGTAGTGCAACTGGCTCAATAAAAAATACTTGTGCTACTTGTAATGGTACTGGAAAAATAAATTAAAAAGTTCCACAAAAAAACCGTAATCTTATATTAATGATTACGGTTTTTATTATTATTTTTTATTAGTTTTCAGCATATGGTAGCATTGCAATATGTCTACATCTTTTTACAGCTATTGTAATATCTCTTTGATGTTTAGCACATGCTCCTGTTGCTCTTCTTGGTAATATTTTACCTTTTTCATTTATGAATTTTTTTAATTGATCTGGATTTTTATAATCTAAAACAAAATCTTTGTCAGTACATAATAAACATACTTTTTTTCTCATTTTTCTAAATTTTGGATTATAATCTTCATCTCCATTATTCATTCTATTTTTTCTATTATTTTGTTTTTTGTCAGCCATTTTTTTACCCCCTTCTTTATTAGAATGGTAGGTCATCATTTGAAGAAATTTCAAATTCTGGACTTGTTTGAGCTACACTTCCAAATGTATTTTCAAAACTTCCTGCTGCTTCTGCATCTCTTTTGCTGTCTGCAAAATATGCTTCTTCAGCAACAACTTCTGTTACATAATGTTTTTGTCCTTGTTCGTCATCCCATGTCCTTGTTTGTATTCTTCCAATAATTCCTACTTGTTGACCTTTTTTAAAGTATTTACTACAAAATTCTCCTAGTTTGCTCCAAGCTACAATATTTATAAAGTCTGCTTGTCGTTCTTCTCCTTGTCTTACAAATCTTCTATTTACAGCAAGTGAAAAACTTGCAACTAGAGTATTATTTGTTTGTGTGTATCTAACTTCTGGATCTCTTGTTAATCTTCCCATTAATATTACTTTGTTCATATATTATTACCTCATCTTTCTAAAGGCCCTATCAAACAGTTGCTACTGTTTGTATTCTACTTATTTATAAATTAATTTTCTTTTTTTACAACTATAAATTTAATTACTTCATCTGTAATTCTATAGTTTCTTTCTAGTTCTGCTATAAGTTCTGGTTTAGCTTCAAAATTAAATAGCACGTAATATCCTTCTTTATTTTTCTTAACTTCATATGCTAATTTTCTTTTTCCCATTTCTTCTACAGATTCTATTTTTCCTTCACTATTAATCAAGTCAGAGAATTTTGTTATAAGGCTTTTTATTCCTTCTTCTTCAACGACTGGACTAATAATGATAATACTTTCGTATTTATTCATTATTTCACCTCCTTATGGATTTATAACCCATACTTCCCTTAGTATGAGTAAGGAAAAAAGCAATGCTTTTTTTCAAACATTGCTATTTTAACACATATATACGGTTTTGTCAAATTAAAATTCACCCTTCTTCTATTATTTTTTTACTTCATCTTCTGTAATTTGTACTATCTTACTTATTGTATTAATATCCATATTATTTTTATGTCTTTTCTCTCTTAGTTCCCATTGTGTATGGTATTCTTCTATTGCTTTCTTATTATATATTAATTTTGTTCTTTTGGCAATATTTTTATGGCATCACACTCCTATTTTTCCTTTTTTACTTTTTCTTTTTTGTGATTTTTTCTTTCGATAAAACATGACATATAAGATGTGTTTTTTGTTATAATGAAGAAAAACTAGTCAAAGTCTTTTCCAAATTTACGCTGAGAACTTTTGACTAGTTTTATCATACATTTTACTCTATTTATTCTTCTATCTTTAATCTAAAAAATATATTTCTCAAATTTATATACAAATTCGAGAAATATATTTTTAGAATATCAAGCTTTCTAATTTAACACCTGTTTCATACATCCATATACTAAGTTCACCCATGTAGATGAATTTGGACAAAATATTTTTTGTACACTTGATAATGTTTTTCCTTTATAATATGCCCCACCTGGTGTTAAATATTTAGTGTGTAATAATTTAGCTGCCGCTTCTAACCCTTCTTCTTCTGAAGAATATGTTATTAATTTCCCTTTTGACATCATACTAATATAATTACATTTTTTTCTATGACTTGAACTTATATTCCATCCTGATTCAGCTGCAATTAGTCCACAGAAAAATATTTCATTTAATTCATATTTTTCACATAAGTCATAAATAATATCACTATTTTTTTCAAAAAACCCTGATGTATCCTTTTTTAAATTTGTCATTAATACTTTAAAGTCTTCTTTTGAAATTCCACATCTTACAGTTAAGTCCATATTTTTTGATATTTCAATTTCTTCAATTGTTATATAGTTTTCTTTTTCTTCTTGCTCTACAGTTTCTCTTGCTTGCTCTTGTCCTCTTTGTGCTGAAGATCTTGCAATTGTTGCTTTCCTTGTATAATTATTTTGTGCAATTTTTAATTCTTCTTGTACATTATTTTCTTCTAAATTTTCTTCTAAGTTAATTTCTTCTTTTATTTCTTTTTTTGATATTAATTCTTTTTCTTTAGTTGAAACGAATAATTGTAGGTTGCTACCCAAGAAAATTAATGTGAAAACTACTATGATAATTTGTTTTATCTTGAGCCCACTTTTACTATTATCTTTCACTATATTAAACATCCTTTCTGGTGTATTTTTACACCACAATTACCATTATAGCATATATTGCTAATTCTGTCAAATTATGTAACCTCTGTTTTGGTATACCTGTAATTTCAAAGCTTTCAATCTTTCGATTTTTTAATTTATAAATCATCATTTGTTCACAAAAAATTTACCTTAATTACTTATTAAGAATCACTTATTTCCTTGACTTTTAGGTGCTTTTAATGTATCATATAATAATAGAAAAATATTAAATTATGTGAGGAGTTTTAATATATGCTATGTTCAATATGTAAAAAAAATACGGCTATTATATTTTTTAACAAAGAAAATAGCAATAGTGAAGATAAATTAGAAGGTTATTGTTATAACTGTGCAAAAGAAAAAGGTATAAATCCTTTAGATGTCTTATCAAAGCAATCAGCTGTTTTAGAAGGTGATAATATAGATTTAGAGGATATGACAAGTCAATTTGAAAGTATTTTTAAAGATTTAACTGATAATCTTTCAAATAGTAATTTAAACTTAGATGGAATGAGTGGAAATGCAATACCACTTGGAGCTATATTTGGTGTAAGCAGTACTAATAATGATTCTACTCAAAGTGAAAATTCTAGTTCTTCAAAAAAAATTAAAGTCGAAAAAAAGCAAAAACAAAAGAAAACTAAATTTTTAGACACTTATGGAACAAATTTAACTAATAAAGCAAGAAATAATCAATTAGATGCTGTAATAGGTAGAGACAAAGAAATTCAAAGGATTGTACAAGTTTTAAACCGCCGTTTAAAAAATAATCCATGTTTAATTGGCGAGCCAGGTGTTGGAAAAACAGCTATAGCACAAGGTTTAGCTATTAAAATTGCAAATGGAAATGTTCCTGCAAAATTATTAAATAAGGAAGTATATTTACTTGATATGACTGCTGTAATTGCTGGAACTCAATTTAGGGGACAATTTGAAGCTCGTATGAAATCTATAATTGATGAATGTAAATCATGTGGAAATATTATTTTAGTTATTGATGAAATACATAATATAATGGGTGCTGGTGATGCTGAAAACTCAATGAATGCAGCCAATATCCTTAAACCATCTCTTGCTAATGGTGAAATTCAATTAATTGGTACAACTACACTAAAGGAATACAGAAAATATATTGAAAAAGATACAGCTTTAGAAAGAAGATTTCAACCAGTTATTGTTGAAGAGCCTTCTGTTGATGATACTATTAAAATTTTAGAAGGCATAAAAAAATATTATGAAGATTATCATAAAGTTAAAATTTCTAATGATGTTATTACTCAAACAGTTATTATGTCTGAAAAATACATACATGATAGGTTTTTACCAGATAAAGCAATTGATATTTTAGATGAAGCTTGTTCTAAAATAAATTTAGATAATAAAGCATTATATAAACTAGAAGTTTTAAAAAATCAACTAAAAAAAGTTCAAGAAGAAAAAGAAGAAGCTGCAGATGCAGATTCTACTGAAGATTATCAAAAAGCTGCAGATTTAAAAACAAAAGAATGTAGATTACAAGATGAAATTAATTTACTTAGTAGTAAACTAAAACCAAGACAAATAACTGTACAAGATATCGCACTAGTTATTGAAAATTGGACTAAAATACCTGTGAAAAAAATTACTCAAGCAGAAATTGATAAATTGCTTAATCTTGAAAATAACCTTCATAAAAGAATTATTGGCCAAAATGATGCTGTATCAGCTGTTTCAAGAGCAATTAGAAGAAACCGTGCAGGACTAAAAAGCACAAAAAGACCACCTTCATTTATATTTGTTGGACCTACTGGCGTTGGAAAAACAGAACTTGCAAAAGCTCTTGCTTATGAAATGTTTGGTCGTGATGATGCAATTATTAGAATAGATATGTCTGAATATATGGAGAGTCATTCTACTTCCAAACTAATTGGCTCACCTCCTGGATATGTTGGATATGATGATGCAGGGCAATTAACTGAAAAAGTAAAAAGACATCCATATTCAATTGTGTTATTTGACGAAATTGAAAAAGCACACCCAGATGTATTTAATATACTACTTCAAGTATTAGACGATGGAAAATTAACTGATTCACAAGGAAACACAGTAAGTTTTGAAAATACAATTATTATTATGACATCAAATGCAGGCTCTAATTTAAATAATAATTCTATTGGTTTTGGAAAACAGACTGTAGATAAAAATAAAATTTTTGACAGTTTAAAAGAAGTATTTAGACCCGAATTTTTAAATAGAATTGATGAGATAATTGTATTTAATAGTTTAAATAAAGAACAATTATTACAAATTGTAGAATTAATGTTAGAAGACACTAATAAAGCTTTACAAAACAAAAACATTACATTAAATATATCTACACCTGCAAAAGAATATTTATTAGAAAAAGGTACAGATTACAAATATGGTGCAAGACCATTAAGACGTGCTATACAAAGATATGTTGAAGATGTTTTATCTGAAATGATTTTAAGAAGCGAATTACTAGAAGGTGCTACAGTTTATATCGATTTTATAAATGATGAACTTAATTTTCAAATTATGTAAGTGCTAATATATTTTTTATTATATACTTGACGAAATTTAGCAAAAAATGTATTATATATTATATGAATTTAATGGAGGAATTATCATGTTTAAACATATACCTAATATATTAACAATATTAAGATTTTTTCTAATTCCAATTATAGTTTATTATATAGTACAAGGAAATTATATACTTGCTTTTGTATATTTAACTATTTCTGGTTTAACAGACGTTTTAGATGGATATATTGCAAGAAAATTTAATTTCATTACAAACTTTGGAAAATTAATTGATCCTTTAGCAGATAAAGCTACTCAAATATCTGTCCTTGCAGTACTAGCACTACAAAATGTTATTCCTTTATGGATTTTAATTGTAGTAGTTTTAAAAGAATTTGCAATGATTTCTGGAGCATCATTTTTATATGGAAAAGAGTTTGTTGTATCTAGTAGATGGTATGGAAAACTTTCAACTGTTTTATTTTATGTAGCAATTGTAAGTTCCTTCTTTATTAGCCAATTTAACTCAACTTTAATAAATCATCCAGAATATAGTATGCCGACTTTACCTGCATTTGACCAATATTTATATTATTTAGCTTTAATTGCAACAATATTTTCATTAATAATGTACTTTAGAGCTTTTTATACTCAAGGTTATTTAAAAAAAGAAAATTTAAAAATTGAAAAAAAATAAATTAAATTATTTGAGGAACGTTATTATTAACGTTCCCTTTTAATTATGCTAGTTTTAATTTATTCATAATTTTCTAACATACTATTTAATTCCTCTTTGCCATAAACTTTTATTCCATCTTTTAGTTCTAATTTATCACTTTCAGTTAAGTATTCCACACTGATACCTGTTGTTTCATATAAAGTTTCTTCTCCTTGTTTGTCTACCTTATATACAGCAATTATACCTTGCTCCTCTTTTAATATATAATGCTCATTGCAAAAACCTTCTTCTTCTTTTATCAAAATTATATCTAATGGTGTAAACTTCTCAACTTCCCACTGTGAATACTCTTTTTCTATTTCAGATTTAGTTAAATTAACAAATTCTTCAGGAATTTCAGCATATTCTTTAATAGTATGTCCGCATTCTTTATAATGCTTTTTCAGAATTAATGTTGCATTTGGAGATATCTTTTCCTCTTCTGAATCTATATTAATTGTTATATCATTTTTTACACTGTAATCTACCTGATTTATTATGCTATTATTTTTTTCTTCATTTTTTACCATGTTTTCCTCTTTTGCATCAGAACTATATAAATACTTTCCAACAAATATTGCAATAATAAAAATTACAATAAAAGCAATAATTATTCCTAATTTTTTCATATACAGTCCTCCTTCTTTTAATGTTTATTTTCTTATAGTATTTTCAAAAATAGGAATAATTATACAATTTTACTCTATTTTTTTCTTGATTTTTACTTTTCCATTTTTATTAACCTTTATACTTATTTCCCCATCTAAATCTGTTCTAAATATTTTACTTTTTAGATTATTAAGTGTTTTTATTGTATTTTCAGAAGGATGACCAAATAAATTATTCTTTCCTACTCCAATTAAAGCTATTTGAGGTTTAACTTTATTTATAAAATCCTCACTTGTAGAAGTTTTAGAACCATGATGAGCTATTTTAATTATATTAGCATTTAATTTATTAGTATCTCCATATTTTTCAATTATTTTATTTTCTGCCTCTTTTTCAATATCACCTGTAAACAATATACTAAAATTATTATAATTTAATTTTGCGACTATGGAATTATTATTTATATCTGTATGCTGTAATTTTTCTTCTGGATATAAAATATCTATCCATAAATTCTTTTCAATTTTTATTTTATCTTCTGCTTTCACAACTAATACCTTAATTTTTTTCTTTTTTATTATTTCTATTATTCTTTTATATTCATCACATATTTCTGCTTGTTTTGAAATTATAACTTCATCTACTTTTATATTTTCTAATACTGCTATTAATCCATTACAATGGTCTGAATCGAAATGTGATATCATCATATAATCAATTCTACTTATTTTTCTATCTAATAAATATGGTAATAATGTATTTTTTCCAACATCAAATTCATCTAAACTTTTACTTCCGCCACCATCAATTAAAATTGTTTTTCTATGTGGTGTAACAATTAAAGTAGAATCACCTTGTCCAACATCTACAAAATAAATTTGCAAATCTTGTGGTATTAATTTTACAAAACTTATTATTATAATTAAAATCATAATAACAGTTAATATCTTCTTTTTCTTACTTTTCAAGGCATGTTTAAAATTATCCACAATTGTTAATATCCTTTTTTCTATACTTCTTTTTAATTCCTTTTTATTCATAAAATTAATAAACACAATTAAAGCTACAAATATATAGTACAAAACCACATAAATTATATTGGGAGTTGTTATAGTTATTTTTGATATACTCATACTAGAAAATATATCAGATATAAATATAAGTAATTTTAATAAAATATTTAATACTAAAAAAAATATATTAATTGGAATTATTATAGAAACAAAACCTAAAGTTGTTATTGCTCCAATTATGAAACTAATTAATAAATTTGAAAATAAAAATGTTAACGAAAGTTTGTTAAATAACATTATACTTAGTGGTAAAATTAGTATTTGTGCAGAAATTGATAATCCTATTGCTTCTTTTATTTTTGTAGCTATTTTGCTACCTATTTCTAATTTGTTTATTTCTTTTATTTGGTTATTTTTGCCTTGTTTTCTTATACTTAAAACATTTGTTATATCTTTATAAAAAATAATTATTCCTAAAGTTGCCAAAAAAGATAATAATAAACCAGTATCTGTAATACTAAATGGATTTTGTATTAAAATAATTAATAAAGATGTACTAATATTAGTAATAATATCACTTTTTCTATATATTAAACTACCTATTAAAGTAAGTATACTCATAATGCATGCTCTTTTTACTGATGCTTGACCACCTGTCAAAAATATAAAGAAAATTAAAAATATTATTATAATAATTTTACTTATTTTTTTATGAAAATTCATTTTTTTAGATAAAAAAGTGATTGCTAAAACTATATATGACACATGCATACCAGATACGGCTAATATATGTGACAAACTACTATTTTGAAAGCTTTCCTTTATCTCGTTATCTAATTCATCATCATACCCTAATAATATTCCTAACAGTAAATTACTTGTATCCTTATCTGGAATATTTCTTTTTACTGTTTCTTTTATTTTATTAGCAGTAGCGTTTGCTACAACATTTAATATATTCACTTTTCCATTTCCTACTATATCTACCTTATCAGTTTTAACAGTTCCATAAATCCCTATACCTTTTAAATATTCTTTATAGTTAAATCCTTTATAATTCCTTTGTATTTCTGGCTCTATAAAAGTTCCATAAAAGGATATTTGTTTTCCATACTCTATTTTTATATTTTCTTTTAAGTTTAAATATAGGTATGTATTATTATATTTTTTATTATTGTTTATATTTTCCACTTTTATTTTATATTGGTAATAATATTTTTTTATTTTCACATCACTTACTACTGTTGCAATTATTTTTCCTTCTTCAAAATCCTTATACACATTTTCATAATTATAATTCTGTATTAATACTATTGTGTTAGAAATAATTGCACTTATGAATATAGTTACAAATATTTTTTTAACTTCAAAAAATTTATAATATTTCATTATTTTTTTACTAAATTTATAAAACCTTTTTATTAGAAAGTATATTATTAAAATTATTAATATAAAAAGAACTATACTGATTTTACAGTATAGCCCTAACATTATTCCTATTATATATCCTATTAGTATAATTAAAATTGGTCTTTGCATAATAATAAATCGTCCTTCTTATGAAATACCCCCATTATTAATTTATTAATCTAGTTGCTGTTACATATCTTTTTGTATATGATGCACTTGTTAATGATGATGTTATAACACCAGTTTTTTCAGTTGAAGCGTGTACAAACTTATTATCTCCAATATATATACCAACATGCCCTATTCCAGTATATGTTTTATAATCTGAAAAGAATACTAAATCTCCTGGTTGAATATTGGATTTTTCTATTTTTGTTCCAATTTTAGATTGTGCAGTTGCTGAGTGTGGTAAATTAATTCCAAATTGTTTATATACATACATAGTAAGCCCTGAGCAGTCAAATCCTCCTTTAGGTGTAGAGCCTCCATATACATATCTATATCCTATATATTGTTTAGCAAAGTTTGCTATTTCTTCACCCTTATTAGAAGTATTATTTGTAGTTGAGTTAGTACTTGATGATACTTCTTCTTCAGTTTCTGATATATCTGCTTCTTCCACAGATGTAGTATTTTCTGTCCTCTCTGATGCACTTCTTGATGTAACTTCTACTTTCTTTTCAGATACATACATTTTTAATACGTATCCTTCCTCTTCTTTATGCTCAACTTTATACCAGTCACCTTGTTCTTCAAGTATTGTAACTTTTGCATTTTGTGCAAATACTTTTAGTATTTCTGAATCTGTATTAGGCTCTTTTCTAAAATTAATTCCTGTAGAAGTAATATAGCCTGTTTTATTTATAGCTTCTTTAATTTCTTGCTCTTCTTCACTTTCTTGTTCTGTTTGTGTTTGTGTTTGTGTTTGTTCTTGCTGTTGTTCTTGATTAGTTTGTTCTTCTTGTGTTTGATTTTCTTCATTATTTACTGTTTGAATACCTTTTACCTCTTCTAATCTAACCCATCCATTTAAAGTATCTGTAGCTATATATGACCAATCATTTAATATATTCACTATTTTTATTTCTACATCTTTTTCAATACTATTAACTATTTTAGAATTAATTAATGGCCTTATATATATTGCTATATTTGTTGGTGCTTTTATAGTATCCCCTATATTTATTTCGCTTGTGGATGTGTTTACAGGTGTCGTAGATACCGTATTTGTTTCAGATAATGTGTTTGTTTGAAGTATATTTTCATCAACCTGATTATTTTCTGTTTTATTTGTTTCTATTTGGTCTTTTTGTACATAACCTTTAATTTTTTTATAATTAACCCTATACCAATCTTCCTGTTCTTCTAGTATTTCTACTTCTTCATCTTTTGGTATTATTTCTAATACTGTTGAATCATTTGATGCTGTTTTTCTTAATTTTGCATCTTCTACAGCTGTTCCAGAGATTTCTGCAAAACTTGTTATTGTAATTCCTATGATAAATAATAAAACAAATATTGAAACTACTTTTGCTACTTTTATGTTCGTCATTTTTATGCTCCCTTCAAATTTTACTAACATAGTATATATGAAATTTTAAAAAAAGTCAATTTTATAATTATATGTAATTTAGCATTTTTTCTTTCGTAGTTTCCAATGTTTGTTTTATTTTACTATATATAAATTTAAAAATCAATTGTTTTTTTGTTACAATTTTTTACAATTTATATGCGTAATTTTCCAAATTTCGAAAATTAAAGCATATAAAGGTTTAATAACCTACAACAACATAATTATATTGATAATTATATAATTTTCCTTTAAGAACTATATTAGATGATGTAATTGTCCAGCCGTTTGTTCCATCTCCCTGTCCGTCTGGTGTAGAAAATCTATTTAAATCTGCTGAATAGATTAAAATATCCCCATTATTACATTGTGCAAATACTAATCTTGGTGTAAAACCAACATTACCAATTTCAACATAATTTTGCCCCCAAGTATGAGATGTTACATATCCTGTTTTTATTTTATATTTTTGTATAGCTGTTTCCGCAGCACTATACCCCGCATTATACCCATTGTTATATACAGTACTAGTATTAACTTTTCCAGATCCATTATGATATCCTGCTGGTATTGTAACACTTCCACTCCCTGTTGGAGTGCTTGACCATGCTCCTCTGTTCGTCATTGTTCCTGTTACCTTACTTCCATTTACCCATGCTGTTTTTCCACTTAATATATTTCCTGCTGCAGCTGTTGCTGATGTTTGGCTTGAAAG
>CALXRX010000020.1 GCA_944390975.1 uncultured Clostridia bacterium
TTTACTTTCTTCTTTTTATGTCTTTATTTTATCATTACAAGTATATTACAGTCAATATTTTTTGTTACTTTATATTACTTGATTCGTAACTATCAAATAAAAGATAAATAATAAAACTAGTCAAATTCCCTCTAGTTTTACTTGAGAACTTTTGACTAGTTTTTTATACAATTTACATGAGAATTCTTGACTAGTTTCATTATACTTTTTACGCTCTTATCCTTAATCAAAAATATATATTTATAGTACTCCAACCTCTTATATTCCTAACTCATATGCAGTTTCTTCTGAACTTCCATCTCCTGCTATTACTTTGACATCAGGTTTTAGAGATACACATGGACGAAACCCACGCTCACGCAAGTCGGCATACATGCTGCCATCAGGATTCACAATGGAGAAGCCGTCGGCATACAAGATACCATCGGCAAGCACAACATGTACACTGAAAAAGCAATTAGACGAATACGTCCCCACATTACGGGATGCTAGCCAATAATACTCTCCTGTTATCCATATATCAGCTGCTTCCATTGCTTGTCTGTCTGTTGAGTAGTTTGTATCTGTCCATTTTTGACATCCTGTATCTCTACTACTCCATCCACTTGGTAATGTCCATGAATCTGGTATACTATATGTTCCTTCTACTTCTGTATTTTTTGCATTAAATTTTCCATCAGTTCCTATTGTTGGTACACTTCCTACACATCTTCCATCCAAAGCATATGGACTACTTGTTGCATAATACTCTGCTTTTTCATTTAATATGGTTATTGCATTATTATAATCGTTCATCGTTGCTTGCCATGCTACCAAATCATTATCTCCATCCGTTCCTAATGTTACGTCTTCTATATTTCTATCTGATATAATTTGCAATCCATTTGTGTCATCATTGTATAGTACTCTAAATGTTACCATTCCATTATTTCCTACTGAACTTATCCCTGTATCATATTTTACATAATCTCCTGGTTTTGCATTTCCTTTTAATGTCTCATCCTTTATTTCAGGTGTACCTGTAGCACTGCTACTTCCTGTTCCTCCTATTATATTATTTATTGCATTTTCAAAATCTGCTAGCCCTGCAAGTTCTCTATCCTGTGCATCCATATAATTCTTTCCTGCATTTTCTGCTGTTCTAAATATTCCATTTTCTCCTAGTGTTAGATTTATTGTTACTCCCGCTAGGATTAATAGCACTATTATTGTTATAATTAACGCTATTAATGTTATTCCACTATTACTTTTCCTTTTTACTTTCCTCATTTTTTCTTTTCCTCCTTGTTTTTTTCTACTTTTTTGACTCATATTAGCTTTTGCAAATTTTTACTTTTTATGCATTTATTTTTAGCAGTAAGATACGTTTTTTTACTTATTCAATTGTAAATATAACATCAATGTTTAACAGAATTTTAAACTTTTTCCTACTTTATGATACAATTTTATATTTACTTATATTTCTTGTCAAGTACTTTTATATATCTTTTTTCCGGTTTCATTTTCAAGTGCTTTTATCGTTTTTACTAATTGATTATTTCATAATCAATTAAAACACAAAAAACTAGTCAAATTCTCTCTAGTTTTACTTTGAGAATTTTTGACTAGTTTTTTATTCTCAGAATTTTAGAACTTTTATTACACTACTAAATTCCTTACTAATTGTTATTTTTAACTTGCACAAACCCTAATTAGTTTATTTTTAAATTACTTCAAACCAGAAACAGATATAACCATTTAAATATTAAGCAACTTTTTCTTTATAGTTTACAATAGTAACTTCTGTTGCTAATTCCTTTAATTGATTTACAATTTTTTCAATATTCTCTGCTGTTTCATCATCAAAGTATTGTTCTCCACATTGAGTACATACTCTTGCTGGAACACCTTTAATGATAATAATTGTATCTTCTAAATCTACTACATAATTTACTTTCTTCTCCTCTAAATTTCCTTTGCACATAAAACAATTCATTATTTTTCCCTCCTTGTTTATTTTAGCATAAAATAGCTAATTTATGCAATTCTTTTTTAGATTTTTTCCGGTCTTTTTCAAGTGCTTTTACAGTTTTTGGTAATCATTTATTTCATAATCCATTAATTCACAAAAAACTAGTCAAATCTGCCAATTTTACTTGAGAATTTTTGACTAGTTCTATTATAGAATTTACATATATCTTCTATTCTTACTTTGTATGTTGTGACACCAAGGTTTCCTTTGCTAAGAAGTCCTAAGTCCTTCTCGGCAGGCACTATTTTATATTCCTAACTCATATGCAGTAGCTTCTGATTTTCCATCTCCTGCTATTACCTTGACATCAGATTTTAGTGATATACAAGGACGAAGTCCATGCCTATAGCTGAAAGTATCCATGATTCCATTAGCATCCACACGGCAAAAGCCCATGCTTGACGTATTACCACTGGTACTTACATTAAGCACTTCGAAATAGTAAGCAGACGAGAACGAAAACACCCAACGAGATGCTAACCAGTACTCCTCTCCTGTTATCCATATGTTAGCTGCCTGCATTGCTGTTCGGTCTGTTGTATGATTGTAATCTGTCCCTTTTTGGCATCCTGTATCTCTACTACTCCATCCAGTTGGTAATGTCCATGAATCTGGTACACTATATGTTCCTTCTACTTCTGTATTCTTTGCATTAAATTTCCCATCTACTCCTATTGTTGGTACACTTCCTACACATCTTCCATCTATTGCATATGGACTACTTGTTGCATAATATTCTGCTTTTTGGTTTAATGTAGCTATCCCATTATTATAGTCAGTAATTGATGCTTGCCATGCTGTTAAATCATTACCATTTGTTCCTAAAGTTACTGTTTCCATATTTTTATCTGATATTATTTGCAATCCATATGTGTCATCATTATATAACACTCTAAATGTTACTATCCCATTATTTCCTACTGAACTTATTCCTGTATCATATTTTACATAATCGCCTGGTTGGGCATTTCCTTTCAATGTATCATCTTTTATTGCTGGTGTATCTGTACCACTGCTACTTCCTGTTCCTCCTATTATATTATTTATTGTATTTTCAAAATCTACTAACCCTGCAAGTTCTTTGTCTTGTGCATCTATATAATTCTTTCCTGCCATCTCTGCTGTCCTAAATATTCCATTTTCTCCTAGTGTTAGATTTATTGTTACTCCTGCTAGTATTAATAGCACTATTATTGTTATAATTAACGCTATTAATGTGATACCTTTACTATTTGTCTTTTTACTTAACAATTCATATTTGCTTTTTGATTTTAAATTTTTCTTCATTTTTTGTTTTTCCTCCTTTGTTTTTTTACTTATTTTTTTCTTATATTAGTTTTTACAATCTTTTACTTTTTATTCATTATGCTATTTGTTTAACAGACCTTTAAACTTCAAATTTGAAAAAAACGCATTGAAAGTAATTTGCTTTAGATATTCTTGAACAAGTTTTTTGATAAATTTAAGTTTAAATTCTGTTAAACAATTCTTTCCCACTTTATGATACAATTTTATATTTACTTAGATTACTTCGTCAAGTGTTTTTTATATCTTTTTTCTCTCTTTCTCAAATACTTCTATAGTTTTTCGGTAGTCATTTGTTTTCGTAAATTTACTTTTCCTCAACTACTACATACTACAGTAAATTAAATTTATAGCTAATTTTTTATGACACAAAAAACTAGTCAAATTCCCTTTAGTTTTACTTGAGAACTTTTGACTAGTTTCTTATACAATTTACATATATTTCTATTCTTACTTTGTAGGTTTCGACACCAAGGCTTTTATATAAAATGTATTATTTACACATTTGTACAGTTTTAATTAATCATTTATTATTGACATTTATAAATTACCTAATTCTTCTGCAATTACAGCAATTATTTGATATATTTGATATATTTGATGTTGTACTTACATTATTGTTATTTGTTGTACAAGAATTGTTATTATCGTTTTGATTACATTCTAGATTACATTCTATAAATTTAGTAATTAGCTTTGTTAGAATTGCTGTTAAGAATGCTATAATTGTATATATAACTACAAATACTAAGAAGCTTGCATTAAATACTGCAAATGCTACTATTAAATATATTGCGAAAAATACTCCAGCTACTAAAATAGGGCATTTTAATATTTTTTGTACAGCAATTGCTAGTATTATTGTTGCTATTGGTAAAGCAAAAAATAATAATAAAATATTCATAGTATTTCTCCTCCCATATGTATACTCTTTTTTTATATATTATGAATATTTTATTATTTTGTTACTATTTTATTTTTATTCTTATTCTTATTCTTTTTCTTTTTCATATTCTACGTTTACTAAATACAGTCCATATGGAGGTAATGTTTTACCTGCTTTTTGCCTATCTTTTTGTTCAATAATTTTTGGTATTTCATCTACTTGTATTTTTCCTAACCCAACATCAACTAATGTTCCACAAATTATTCTTACCATATTATATAAAAATCCATTTCCAGTTAGTTCAATTATTATTTTGTCTTTTTCTTTTTTTATTTCTGCTTTATAAATTGTTCTAATACTACTTTTACTGCTTGTTCCACTTGCTTTAAATGCTTTAAAATCATGTTCTCCAACAAAATATTTTATAGCATTTTCCATATTTTCTATATTTAATTTTTGAGGTATATGATATTCCATATTCCTGTAAATGGCTGTTCCATATTCAGAATTATTTATTATGTATCTATATGTCTTTTTTTTACAACTAAGTCTTGCGTGAAAGTTTTCATCTACTTCTTCTGCTTTTTTTATAACTATGCTTTTTTTTATTTTAGAATTTATAGCTATTGCTATTTTTTCTGTTGGGATATTTGAATTAGTTTTAAAATTTGCAACTTGTCCGCAGAGCATGTACTCCTGCATCTGTTCTTCCAGAAGCATTTAATTCTATATTTTCTCCTGTTATCTCTTCTAATACTTTTTCTATTGTTCCTTGAATATTTAATTTGTTAGGTTGTTTTTGCCATCCATTATACTCTTTTCCATCATATTCTATTGTTAACTTTATATTTTTCATTCTTACTCTCCGTTCACTTTTATAGATTTATATATAATAAACCCTGCTGTATATGCAAGGTTTACTTATTGTCTTTTTTTATATCATCTTTTTTTATTCTAAATCCAAATTTTATTTTCTTTAATTTATCTAATCTAGTAACTTGTCCATCTCCAAATCTTTTAGTTACTACACTTTTTATTAAAATCTTTTTTAGTGCTTCTTCTTTAACATCAGCTATTAGTGTTCCATCTTTTGCTATTGATATTTTTCCTGTTTCTTCAGAAACTACTACTGCAATAGCATCAGATTCTTTTGAAACTCCTATTGCTGCTCTATGTCTTGTTCCTAATTCTTTTGCAATGTCTGCATCGCTTGCAAGTGGTAACATACATGCTGCTGCTGCTATTTTATTTCCACTTATAACTACAGCCCCATCATGTAATGGTGTATTTGGAACAAAGATATTTACTAACAATTGTGGAGAAACTTCTGCATTTATTTCAATTCCTGTTGAAATTATATCTTTTATTTGTATGTCTCTTTCAATTACAATTAATCCACCTGTTTTAGATTTTGATAATTCCTGTGCAGCTATTATTATTTTATATATATCTTCCTTTGTTCTTGTTGCTATGTCTTTATCTATTCCAAAAAATTTTGTAAATTTATTTGTTCCTAATTGTTCTAATGCTCTTCTTAGTTCTGGCTGGAATATTACAATTAAAGCAAAAACTCCCCATGTCATTATAGAATTTAATATAAAATTTAGTATTTTTAGTTGTAATACATTACTTACTGCTGTTGCTATTATTAATAGTGCTATTCCTTTTAATAATTGCCAAGCTCTTGAATCTCTTGCAAATTTTAATACTTTAATTAATAAAAATAACACTATAGTAATATCTATTATTAATATTATTAAGTTTAATGGGTTTTCATATAAAGTTTTTATATATCCCATAATGTTTTGTTCATAAAAATTTTGCATACTAATTCCAACTTTGTTTATCATACGCATACCTCTTTTATTAAACTACAAACAAATAATAAATTAATGTTCCTGCAACAGCTAGTACCATTAATCCTGCTAAAATTGCTGCCATTATTCTTACAAATAATTGTGATTTATTTTTATTGTTATTACTCATCTGTACCCTCCATTATAAATTTATATACAAGTTATATCATAATAACTTATTTTTTTCAAGGTTATTTATTTTTATCTCATAAATATTTTAATTAGTTTGTAATTTAATTTTTTATATGGATGATACCTCATTGGTAAATCTATTAAATTAGATTTTTTTACTATACTTTTATAATGTGAAAATGTATCAAAACTAAATTTACCATGATATGCTCCTATTCCACTATATCCTACTCCTCCAAATCCCATTTTTGTAGTTGCTAAATGTATAATAGTGTCGTTTATACATCCTCCTCCAAAGCTTACCTGATTAAGTATTAAGTTTTCTATTTTTTTATTTTTCGTAAATAAGTATAATGCTAATGGTTTTGGATTTGAGTTTATGTAATTTATAACTTCTTCTATATTTTCATATGTAAGAACTGGAAGTATTGGACCAAATATTTCCTCCTGCATTGCTTTTGAGTTTATATTTTTATTATCTAATATTGTTGGCTCAATTTTTAATATCTCTTTATTATAATTTCCTCCAAAAACTATATCGTCTTTTTCTATAATATTTACCATTCTATCAAATTGTCTTTCATTTATCATTTTTGGATATTCTGTATTTTCTAATGGTTTATCACCTAAAAATTTTACAATATATTCTTTCATATATTCTATAAATTCTTTTTTTATATCACTGTGTACAAATACATAATCTGGTGCTACACATGTTTGTCCACAATTTAATAATTTTCCAAAAATAATTCTTTTAGCAGCTAACTTATAATCTGAATTTTTATCTACAATACATGGACTTTTTCCTCCTAGTTCCAAAGTTACTGGTGTTAAATTTTTAGCCGCTTCCTCCATTACTATTTTTCCCACACGTGTGCTTCCTGTAAAAAATATGTAATCTGTATTTTGCCTTAAAAGTTCTTCTGCAACTTCTTTTTCACCTAGTACTACACTAACATATTCTTCTTCAAATACATTATCTATTATTTCTTTTATTATATTAGAAGTATTTGGCGAATACTCAGAAGGTTTTACAATTGCACAGTTTCCTGCAGCAATAGCCCCTACTAATGGTTGAATAGTAAGTAAAAATGGATAATTCCATGGTGACATTATTAATACTATTCCATAACTTGATGCTTTTGTAAAACTTAGGCTTGGAAATTGTGCAAGTGGTGTAGAAACATATTTCTTCTTAGCCCATTTTTTTGTATTTTTTATTATATAGCTTAAATCTTCTAGTACCATGCCAATTTCTGACATATATGCTTCTGTTTCTGATTTTCCTAAATCCTTTTTTAATGCATCATATATTTTTTCTTCTTTTTCTTTTATAGTTTCTTTTAGTTTTTTTAATTTTTCTATTCTATAACTTACATTTTCGGTTATATGTGTATTATAAAATTCTTTTTGCTTTTTTATTAAACTTTCTATTTCCATAGCTGTTCTCCTTATTAAAATGCTTTTTCTAATATTTCTATTACATCTTCAAAATTTACTTGTTTAGGATTAACAATCATTGCTCCATCATCTAAAGCTTTTTTTGCAATATTATTAAAGTCTTCTTTTTTTACATTAGTTTGTGATAACTTTGTTGGAAGTCCACATATTTCGTTTAATTTATATAACATGTTTTCTACATATTCTATTGTTTTATCTGCTCTATCTTCATATTCTGTAGTTGCATACACTTCTGGACCTGCTATATATAGTAATAACTTTGCATATTCATCTTTTAGTTTGTCTTTGTTAAATTTCATACAATGTGGCATAAGTATAGACATTGCATCACCATGTGGAACATGTGATATTCCTCCAATTGCATGTCCTATAGCATGTATTAGTCCTACCATTGAATTTGAAAAAGCAACTCCTGCCATTAAAGAGGCATTCGCCATAGCTAGTCTTACTTTTTTATCTTTGCCATTTTCTACTGCTTTTATCAAATTATCTCTTATAATCTCAATTGCAGATATAGCATATGCATCACTCATTGGATTTTTTTGCAAACATGTATAACCTTCTATTGCATGGCATAATGCATCCATTCCAGTAGATGCTGTTATTTTGGCAGGTAAAGATATTGTCATTCTAGAATCTAAAACTGATACATCTGGGACTAAGAAATATGATATGAATTCCATTTTCATATTTCTTAGTTTGTCTAATATAACCGCTACTAGTGTTGCTTCTGAGCCTGTACCAGAAGTTGTAGGTATCGCAACAAAAGGTATATGTTTTCCATATGTAATCATTTCACATCCTACTAATTCCAAAATATTATCCTTTTGTTGTGACAAAGTCATTCTTACTCCTTTTGCGGTATCTATTACTGAGCCACCACCAACAGCTACTATACTATCACAATCTAATTTTTTATACAAGCTTGTGATTTCATTTATAATTTCTATTGAAGAATCTGGTGGAATTTCAGTGTATTTTCCAACTATTTCTAAATCTTGTGTTGATATTGCATCTATTACAGTTTGTAATGTCCCTATTTTCTCTAAAGTTTTATCTGATAGAATTAATACTCTTTTTGCATTTAGCATATTTAATTCACTTGAAATATTTTCAAGTGCAAATTCTCCAGATAATATTTTGCTTGAATTTTGAAATTCATAGTATTTTGGTATCATTTTTATCCTCCTTAAAAATTGAATAATACATATCTATATGTTGTTATAATATTAGCATATTTTTTAGGTACTTCTTTTAAAATTTTCTTTGTAATAAATTTAGGAAAAAGATATGCTTCTACTATATCTACACACCTAACAAAACTCATTGCTTGACTTATTTCTCCACTTAATTTAAACCTATGGCCTGCATAAGCTCCACTTACTCCTAATCTTCCTGTTAAAACTAAAAAGGCTGCATCTACACTTTTAAAACAAATTAATATATCTGGCTTTTCTAAGCTTGCTTGTTTTTCTATTCCTTTTTTGGTTTTCTTTAAACATAAACTAGGTTTATTGGGTGCTATTTGTAGTTTTATGCTAAATCCTTCTTCCCAATTATCTATTTCTTCTCTTACTCTTTTATCATATTTATATGTAGCTTTAAAACCTCTATATAAGAAAAATAGTATTACTTTTGATATAAATATTTTTACTTTTAATTCTAGTTTCCTTTTTATAGACACTTTCATTCTTGTTCTCCTTACACTTTTAGTTTTATATTATTTTATTATTTTTTTATTTATATATCAATATTTTGAATGGTCGGTCAAATATATATATTTGTTAAGAATTATCACTTTTTTTGTCGAATTTTCATATTATATATTATAGCTTAAAGCTTATATTATAAAAAAGGAAGGTAGATTTTATGGATTATGAAAAACCATGTTGTCCAATTGTAGACATAGACGGTGCTATTGCTTGTGGTAAGCAATTCGATTTAGATATAACTTTACCATGTGATAATAGAAATGTTATTTATGGAGTAATAAAGGACTGTTACAAAGAGCCTGTTTGTGATGCTGTTGTTAAATTAATAGAAATTGTATGCGAACACGGAAAAGAAGAAAGAAGACCTGTTTCTCATACTTTCACAAATAAAGAAGGAGAATTTGTTTTTGGTCCACTTTGTCCAGATAAAAAATATGAAATCAACTTTTGGGTAGATCAAGTAAAGCACATCAAGATGTGTGCTAAATGTACTCATGAAGGAAAATGCCTAAAGGGTGTTGATATGGATAAATGTGATTGCTTCAAAGATAAAGATGATTGTTGTAAAAAAGATGAACACAATGACAACGATTGTAAAGATGATTATCATAAAGATGATTGCAAAAAAGATTGCTGTAAAGAAGATTTTCACAAGGATAATTGCTACAAAAAATAATTAACGGGAATCATTAAATGATTCCCATCTTTTTTATAAATTGTTTTCCTTTTTTCACCATTTTATTCTTTTTCATAGAATTTCTTTCATTATACATCATTACTATACCTGCAGATATAAGTGTTCCCATTACCATGCCTTTTACAAATTTCATAATATTATAGCCTCCTTTTTTCTATTTTTTAGTAATTAATCTTCTAAATTACTTAATCTTTACTTATTATGTGTTTTTTTATCAATTATATACTTTTTTATTAAATAATATATTTCCCATATAGCAATTAACCCTACAAATACGCCAAAATACTTTCTTAGTTCTTTTACATTTGTTTTATTTGCATAAAAAGCTCCTATAATTGCCCCTATAACTCCAGAAATAACAATTGGTATTCCAACTTTAAAATCTATATTTTTTTGTTTAACATTAGTAGCTATTGCTATAATTGAAGTAGGTATAAAAAAGACTAAATTTGTTGCTTGTGCAATATGTTGTTCTACATTCATAAACATAGAAAGACATAATATTAATATTGTTCCTCCGCCCATTCCCATACCACTAATAAATCCAGAAACAATTCCTATAAATATTTCAAACACAAGCAGTCCTCCTTTTTTCTAGCACTTTTAATAAAATATCATTTTTATAGATACATAACTTAAAAAAATTATAAATGAAATTTCTAGGTATATATCTGGAATTTTTTTTAAGTATTTTGCACCTAAAAATCCTCCTATCATTCCTCCTATTGCACAAAGAATTCCTATTTTCCAATCTATATAATTATTTTTATAATAAAAAATTCCACTTGCTATGACCATTGGTAATATTACAAATAATGAAGTTGCTCTTGCTTTTTTCTCAGAAATTCCTAGTAAATATACTAAGGCTGGTACTACAAGTAGTCCTCCTCCTGATGCAAAGAATCCACTTATTAAACCAGCTATTAAACCAATTATTATTTTTTTAATCATTTTTCACACCATTACTAATTAAATTAGTATTAGTTTTATCTCATTTATATTTTTTATACACCTTTTTTAAATTTTATTTCTGCTATTTTGGTTAAAACTTCATCACATTTTAGCATTTGATAAATAATTCTTAATCTTAAATCCTCATCTGCTATATTATCTGTTATATCTAAAAACTTTTGTAATTCTTTTATATATTCTTGATTTTTTTCTTTCCATTCTCTTTTGCATAATAAACCTTCTAAATTTTTAATTTCGTTCATAAATAATCCTCATTTCTTTTTTACTGCTAGATAACTTTTTATTACTTCTATCGTTATATTCTTTGCATTTAGTGTAATTTTAATACATTAAATGATAAAATACAACTAAAACAGTTTATTTCTGTTTTTTCGACATTATAAGACATTTTTTTCAATGAAGGTGATGATAATGATTAAAATTAAACTTTCTAATTTGTTAGGAAAACATAAAATGACTCAAAAAGCGTTGGCTGATTTAACAAATATTCGTCCTGCTACAATTTCTAAGATGTATTATGAAGAAGTAAAGCGAATTGATATTAAACATATCAATAATATTTGTAAAGTTTTTGATTGTGAAATATCTGATTTATTAGAATATGTTCCCGATAAAAACGAAAAATAATTAGATAAATTAGTAAAATAGACTATTATTCTTTACTGTTTACATTTAATAAAGAATAATAGCTTATTTTTTATTCTATTGTATCATCTTTTACATAATATTTTGTTCCCAACATTTTATCTGGTAAATACTGCTGTTCTGCCACATGCCCTGGATAATCATGCGGATATTTATATCCGCTACCATATCCAAATTGTTGCATTCCTTCTGCTGGCGCATTTCTTATATGCATTGGTATTTCACCAGTATCCTTATTTTTTACATCTTCTAAAGCTCTATTAATTCCTAAATATGTTGCATTAGATTTTTTAGAAGTTGCTACATATACCGCAGCTTGGCTTAAAATAATTCTCGCTTCTGGCATTCCAACCATTGTTACAGCCTGCATTGCAGATGTTGCAATTACTAATGCTTGAGGATTTGCCATTCCAACATCCTCTGAGGCTGCTATTACAATTCTTCTTGCTAAAAATACTGGATCTTCTCCTCCATTTAATGCTCGTGCTAAATAAAATATTGTAGCATCAGGATCACTACCTCTCATGGATTTTATAAAAGCACTAATATTATCATAATGGCTATCTCCATTTTTATCAAATATGGCTTTTCTACTTCTAATACTATCTGCAGCTATTTGATTTGTTATATGAATATAACCATCTTTATCCATATTAGTAGTAAGTACTGCTACTTCTAGTCCATTTAATGCTGTTCTTACATCTCCATTTGATACTTCTGCTATTTTTCTTAATGTTTCATCTTCTATTTTTATATTAAAACTCTTTAATCCATCTTCTCTAGTTAAAGACATTTTTAGAACTTTATATATATCTTGTGTAGTTAATGGCTCTAACTTAAATATCATAGACCTTGAAATTAGAGCTTTGTTTACCTCAAAGTATGGGTTTTCAGTTGTTGCTCCTATTAGTATTACTGTTCCATCTTCTACAAAGGGTAAAAGTGCATCTTGCTGTAATTTATTAAATCTATGAATTTCATCAATAAATAAAATACACTTTCCGCTTGGATTAAGAAACACATTTTTTGCTTCTTCTACAGCATTTTTTATATCTCCTACTCCAGATGTTACAGCATTAATTCTTGTAAATTTATATTTTGTTGTTTCGCTTATAACTCTTGCAAGTGATGTTTTTCCACACCCTGGAGGTCCCCATAATATAATACTTGAAAGCCTATCTGCTTTTATTGTTCTATATAATACCTTATCTTTACCTAGTATGTGTTCTTGTCCTACATATTCTTCTAAAGTTTTCGGTCTCATTCTATAAGCTAATGGTTTTGATAAATCCATGTTCTTTCTCCTTTACATACCTAATATAACTAACCCTTTTCTTATTATATCTTCTAGTGATAAATTTTCTTTATCTATTTTCTCAAGAGCTTTTTCTATTTCTTTTTTGTTATATCCTAATACTTGTAAAGCTGAAATTGCTTCTGTTATTTTGTTATCTTCTTTTATTGCTTGTTTTATTTGTGTATTTTGTTCTTGCTTTGCTTCTATTGTTTTTAATTTATCTTTTAATTCTAATACAATTCTAGCAGCTGATTTTGCTCCTACTCCTGGTATTTTTACTAGTTTTGATGTATCATTTGTAATTACAGCAAGTGCAAAACTTGATGGTGTAATATTTGATAACATATTTACAGCTGATTTTGCTCCTATTCCACTAACTCCTAATAGTAATTCAAACATTTTAAGTTCATCGTTTGTAGCAAAACCATAAATACTTATATCATCTTCTCTTACATGATAATGTGTATGTACTTTTACTATATCGCCAACATTTCCTATTTCTTCAATTGTTTTTTCTGACATGAATACTTTATATCCTAGTCCTCCAACATCTATTACAACGTAATTATCAAATTTCATTTCTAACTTTCCTCTAATATATGCAAGCATTTCTATTCCTCCATAACAAACAGATTTTCTCACTGTATTGTATATAACAATTTTAAATTTGTCAATAGATTTGAGATAAGTATTCATTTTTTATGTTAAAGTACAGACTATTTTACTTTTTTAAAATTGAAAGTTAATTGTATATAAATATTGAAGAACGATGAGGAGCCATAAGTGGGGACCAATAGAAACTGTTAAAATGTGCAAACATTTTATGCAGTTTCATTGGGGAATGGAGACTGTTCAAAATATTTATATACAATTAACTTTCAATTAAGTATTTATAGTTTGAACTTTACCAATTTACAGTTTTGTTGTTTTATGTTATTATCTATATAGAGGAGATTTTAAATATATGAAAAATTATTATGAAATATTAGAAGTTGATGTTAAAGCATCAAAAGAAATGATTGATAGAGCTTTCAAGCTTTTAGCTAAAAGATATCATCCAGATACGAAAACTGATGATAAAAAACAATGGGCTGAAGAAAAATTTAAAGAAATAAATGAAGCTTATGAAATTCTATCTAACGAAGAAAATAGGAAAGAATATGATATAGAACTTGATTATGAAAAAAATAGTGCTATACAAGCTTTGTGTGCAAAAAATGAACATTTACAACATCAGGTTGAAGAATTAAATAAACAAATAGAATTATTAAAAAATGCTAAAAATAATAATTTTTATGATAATCTAAATACAAATAATACTTATCAAAATAATAAAAGTAATCAAGATAATGAAAATATAGTTCAAAATTATATTAAGTATGCTCAAAATATGTATGCAAATAATTCATATAAAGATTATGTTGAGCCTGTAACAGAGGAAGAATTATATTCGTATAAAAAGAGTAGACTAAAGGATTTTCTAGCTTTTTTAATTACAATCGCAATAATTATAGGAATTGGATTTTTACTTTGGACTATTCCTTTTACTAAAAATTTTCTTTTAAACTTATATGAAAATAATCAACCCATAAAAGCTATTGTTGATTTTTTCTTGAGATTTTTTAACTAAAACATAATTAATCTTTTAACTAAATTATAATTTTCTGAAACTATTTTATTTGCTAAAAACGACATTTTAAATATAAAAATGTCGTTTCTTATATTACTTTTATTTAGTTAAATCAATTATCTTTTCCCATGGTAAATTTTCTTTTCCAAAATGACCATAGTTTGTAGTTTTAGTATATATTGGATTTCTTAAGCCTAAATATTGTATTATACCTCTTGGTGTTAAATCAAAGTTCTTATAAATTATATCTACAATTTCTTCTTCCGGAATTGCTCCTGTACCAAAAGTATCTATATATATTGATACCGGTTTTGCTACCCCTATTGCATAACTAAATTGAATTTCACATTTTTTTGCTAATTTATTTGCTACAATATTTTTTGCTATAAACCTTGCCATATATGCAGCTGATCTATCTACTTTACTTGGATCTTTTCCAGAAAATGCTCCTCCACCATGACGGCTATATCCTCCATAAGTATCTACAATAATTTTTCTTCCAGTTAACCCGCTATCTCCTAGTGGACCACCTATAACAAATCGTCCAGTTGGGTTAATATAATATTTGGTATTTTCATCTAATAATTTTTCTGGCACTACTTCTTTTATTACATTCTTTATTATATCTTCTCTTAAAACTGATAGCTCAGTCTCCTTATTATGCTGTGTTGAGACAACAATTGTATCAATTCTTACTGGTTTATCATTTTCATATTCTACTGTAACCTGAGTTTTTCCATCTGGTCTCAAATAATTAAGAATACCTTTTTTTCTAACTTCTGTTAGCCTTTTTGCTAGCTTATGAGCAAGATAAATTGGTAAAGGCATATATTCATCTGTTTCATCACAGGCAAACCCAAACATTATTCCTTGATCTCCAGCACCTTCAGAATAAACATTTTCTCCTTCTTTATCTTCTAAAGATTTATCAACACCTAAAGCTATGTCTGGAGATTGCTTTGAAACGTTTATATAAACTTTACATTTTCTATAATCTATATCTAATTCTTCATTATCATATCCAATTTCTTTAATTGCATTTCTTGCTATTTGCTCAATATCAATTACTGCATTTGATGTAATTTCTCCTGTAATAACTATTTCTCCTTTTCCTGCTAATACTTCGCATGCCACTCTTGAATTTTTATCTTGTTTAAGACAAGCATCAAGAACACTATCAGATATTAAATCACATAATTTATCTGGATGTCCCTCTGTTACACTTTCACTAGTAAATAATTTCCTCATTTTTTACTCCTATCTTCTTTGAACTTCAAGTTTTTATACATAAAAAAACCTCTGCTTAAGTGCAAAGGTTTAATAATTTGTTAAAATCATCATCCAAAGCACATATATTGCTTTGTCGGTATTAGCACCTTATTTTCTAATAGGTTGCTGTGGAGTCTTAAAGCCGAATCTCTCGTCCACTCTTGATAATATTTATTTTATATTAATTCTAGGATAACAATAGAAGCTGCATCTCCTCTTCTTTGTCCTAATTTTATAATTCTTGTGTATCCACCAACTCTGTCTGCGTATTTAGGTGCTATTTCATTAAATAGCTTACCTGGTAAATCAATATTTTTACCTTTTTCATCTTTTACTTTATTAATCATTCTCATGATTTTTTTCCTTGCATTTAATCTTGTTGGCATATCTTTTTGTCTTGATACTGTTTTTTCTTCTTTAACAACTTTTAAGTATTCTTTACCATTTTTACTTGTTGCTTTAACAGTTTCTTTATTTCCTTTAGCATCTAATTTAGTTGTTACAACTTTAACATCAACCATTTCAAAGTTGTCTTTTTCTTTAACAGCTAATGATATTATACTATCAGCAATTGCTTTTACTTCTTTTGCTCTTGCTTCAGTTGTTTGAATTTTTCCATGAAGAATTAAATCTGTAGTTAAGCATTTAAGCATAGCTAATCTTTGATCTGTTGGTCTACCTAATTTTCTATTTCTTGCCACTTATTTTCACCTCTCTTAAAATTAATTTAACCAAAATTGGTACATATTTTTATTCTTCTTCTTTAGCAAAGTCTAGTCCTAATGAATGTAATTTATGTGTAACTTCATCTAAAGATTTTTTACCTAGATTTCTTACTTTCATCATATCTTCTTCAGTTTTATTTGCTAAATCTTCAACAGTAGAAATTCCTGCTCTTTTCAAACAATTGAATGAACGAACAGATAATTCTAGGTCTTCTATTGACATTTCTAAAACTTTTTCTTTTTTAGATTCTTCTTTTTCAACCATTACTTGTGTATTTTTAGTTGCTTCTGATAAGTCTATAAATAATTCTAAATGTCCTGTCATAACTTTTGCAGCTAAACTTAATGCTTCATCAGCTTTTAAACTTCCATCTGTCCAAACTTCTATAATTAGTTTATCAAAATCTACCATTTGTCCTACTCTAGTATTTTCAACTGAATAGTTAACTTTCTTTACTGGTGTAAAAATTGAATCTATCGGTAGCACTGATATGTCTTGATTTGGCTTTTTATTTTTAGAAGCACTGTTGTATCCTCTTCCTCTTTCAACTGTCATTTCCATTTTTAGATGTCCACCTTCTGCAACAGTTGCTATATGTAAATCTGGGTTTAGTATTTCTACTGAAGCATCTGTTATAATGTCTCCTGCAGTTACTTCCCCTTCACCATTAAAATCAATTCTTATCATTTTTTCTTCATTGTCAAATGTTTTTAATCTTACATTTTTTAAGTTAACTATTATTTCAGGAACATCTTCTACTACATTTGGTATAGTAGAAAATTCATGTACAACTCCTTCAATTTTAGTACTTGTTATTGCACTACCTGGTAGAGATGAAAGTAGGATTCTTCTTAATGAATTTCCTATTGTTACACCATATCCTCTTTCTAATGGTTCACAAACAAATTTCGCATAATTATTATCGTCATTTATTTCTAAACATTCAATATTTGGCTTTTCAAATTCTATCATTTTTACCTCCAACTTTTAATCTCTATTTAGAGTATAACTCTACTATTAAGTGTTCTTCAACTGGTAAGTCTACATCTTCTCTTGATGCAAGTCTTATCACTTTTCCACCTAATATTTTGGCATCTTTTTCAAGCCATACTGGTACTGGTCTTGCAGAATTTGCTTCAACATTTAATTTGATAATTCCTTTATCTTTTTTACTTTCTCTAACAGCTATAACGTCACCTGGTTTAACCAAATATGATGCGATATCAACTTTTTTTCCGTTTATTTCAAATAGACCATGGTTTACAATTTGTCTTGCTTGTGCACGTGATGCACCATATCCTAATCTATAAACAACATTATCTAATCTGCTTTCTAATATTTGTAATAGGTTTTCACCAGTAACTCCTTTTTTATTTGAAGCCATTTCAAAATATCTTCTAAATTGCTTTTCTCCTACTCCATAAAAAGCTTTTGTTTTTTGTTTTTCTCTTAATTGAGTACCATATTCAGATAGCTTAGCTCTCTTTTGTCCATGTTGTCCTGGTCCATAATTTCTTCTTGAAACAGAACATTTATCAGAATAACATCTATCGCCTTTTAAGAATAGCTTTTGACCTTCTCTACGACAAATACGACATTGTTCATCTTTATATCTAGCCATTTTATTTCTCCTTTCACTTTATTTGTTTTAGTTATATATTTATACTCTTCTTCTTTTTGGTGGTCTACATCCATTATGTGGTATTGGTGTTACATCTTTAATAGCACTAATTTCTAAACCTGCTGTTTGTAGTGATCTAATTGCTGCTTCACGACCAGATCCTGGTCCTTTTACAAATACTTCTACAGTTTTTAGTCCATGTTCCATTCCCGCTTTAGCAGCTGTTACAGCAGCTTCTCCAGCAGCATATGGTGTAGATTTTCTTGAGCCTTTAAATCCTAATTCTCCTGCACTTGCCCAAGAAATAACATTTCCTTGTGTATCAGTAATTGTAACTATTGTATTATTAAAACTTGAATGAATGTGTGCAGCACCTTTTTCAATATTTTTTCTATTTCTTCTAGGTGTTTTCTTTGCTACAGTTTTCTTATTAGCCATTTGGTTTTATACCTCCTTATTTTTTACTTTTACTAACTAATTTTCTTGGACCTTTTCTTGTACGAGCATTTGTTTTTGTTCTTTGTCCTCTTACAGGTAGTCCTCTTCTATGTCTTATCCCTCTATAACATCCGATTTCAGTAAGTCTTTTAATATTTAAAGCTACTTCCCTTCTTAAGTCTCCTTCAACTTTATATTTTGAGTCGATAACTTTTCTTATATTATTTACTTGTTCGTCTGTTAAGTCTTTTACTCTAGTGTCTGGATTTACTCCAGCTTCTTCAAGTATTTTTCTAGAACTTGATACACCTATTCCATAAATATATGTTAGTCCTATTTCTACTCTTTTTTCTCTAGGTAAATCGATTCCTGCTATACGAGCCATAAATTTTAGCACCTCCAAATTTATTTGTTCTTATTTTTAATGTTTGTTTTATATCTAATCTGAAATGTATATAATATTATATAAAGTAATATAAAAATAAAATTATATATAATATTATATAGTTTATTAGATAGTCCAACATAAATGTATATAAACACAAAACTACTTTTTTATCAGCCGCTTCATAGTTTTGTGTTAATATCTAAATATTAATTAAATTATCCTTGTCTTTGTTTATGTTTAGGATTTTCGCATATAACTCTAATTTTTCCTTTTCTTTTTATAATTTTGCATTTTTCACAAATTTTTTTAACTGATGGTCTTACTTTCATCTAATACACCTCCCTATAGCTTCTAAGTATTCGGGTTAATATATATTTAAAAATAAATTTATAAAATAAAATTTATTTTGCTCTCCAAGTTATTCTTCCTCTTGACAAATCATATGGAGATAATTCTACTTTTACTTTATCTCCTGGTAATATTTTTATATAATTCATTCTAAGTTTTCCAGAAATATGTGCTAATATTTGATGACCATTTTCTAGTTCAACTTTAAAATTTGTATTTGGTAATGTTTCAACAACAGTACCTTCAACTTCAATTATATCCTCTTTTGCCAATGTTTTTCTCACTCCTTAAAAGTTTTTTATATTACTTTTACATAATTAGCTTAAACATTATATATCATAATTAAATAATTGTCAATATTTCTGGCTCTTTTTCTGTAATTAAAATTGTATTTTCATAATGTGCAGATAAACTTCCATCTTCTGTTATTATTGTCCAACCATCATCTAGAACTAAAATATCTGGTTTTCCTTGTATTACCATTGGCTCAATTGCTAGTGTCATGCCTGTTTCAAGTTTTATGCCTTTTCCAGCTTTTCCATAGTTTGGTATTCCTGGATCTTCATGCATACTTCTTCCTATTCCATGGCCTTGAAATTCTCTTACTACACTATAGCCGTTTTTTTCTACAAATTCTCCTATAGCATGACAAACATCTCCAATTCTATTTCCTGGTTTTGCATATTTAATTCCTTCAAAAAATGCTTGTTTTGTAATTTCAATTAAATTTTTAGCTTCATTACTTACTTTTCCAACTGTATATGTTCTTGCTGCATCTCCGTTAAAACCATTTTTATATGATACTAAGTCTACACTAACAATATCTCCCTCTTTTAGCTTTACTCTAGAAGAAGGGATTCCATGTATTACTTCATCATTAACAGATGCACATATTGAAGCAGGAAAAGGCGGAATTCCCTTTTCTCCACTAGGATAGCCTTTTTGAGCAGGAATTCCTCCATTTTCTCTTATTGTTTTTTCAGCAATTTTATCTAATTCTAAAGTTGTTATTCCTGGTTTTATTGCTTCTTCAATTGCTTTGTGTGTTAATGCTGTAATACGGCAGACTTCTCTCATTAATTCAATTTCTCTTTTAGATTTAATGTCTACCATTTTTAATTTTCTCCTTTAATGTCATTTAAGAAATCTTGTGCAACATCATTTCCTAAACGGTTAATTTTTGTGCTTACTACTTCTTGTTTTAAAATTCCTCTATTTTTATAGTAATCTACTAATGGTGCTGTTTGTGTGTCATATATTTCTAACCTTTTATTAATTGATTCTCTTGATGAATCATCTTTTCTTTGTACTAATTTTGCTCCACATTTATCACATATACCTTCAACTTTTGGTGGATGCATAACTAAATTATATGTTGCTTTACATTCTTGGTTTGAACATACTCTTCTTGTTAATATTCTTTCAATTGTTTCTTCTCTTGGTGTAGTTAAATTAATTACTACATCAATTTTTTTATTTTTTTCTTTTAATATTTCATCTAATTTTTCTGCTTGTTCAATAGTTCTTGGAAATCCATCTAAGATAAATCCATTTTTAGCATCTTCTTCATTTAATCTATTTGCAACCATAGGAACAGTTATTTCATCTGGTACTAATTCTCCTACTGAAATATATTTATTTGCATTTTTTCCTAGTTCAGTACCTTCTTGAATATTTTTTCTAAAAATATCTCCTGTTGAAATTTGTGGCCACCCTGTATTTTCACTTATAATTCCAGCTACAGTTCCTTTTCCAGTTCCTTGTGCTCCCATCATAATAATATTCATAAAATTCATTCTCCTTACTAATTAAATTAGGGTATCTTATATTGATACCCTAATTTATAATATAACTTTTTTTATAAATATTCAAGCCGTTTTGGTAATTTTCTTAGATTTTTATATTCCAAGTTCATATGCAGTAGCTTCTGATTCGCCTATTTTGGATTTTATGCCTCATAACATTATTTAACTATATCCGACTACCTATCGTACAAAAAGGAGAATATACAGAAACTCTGTATATTCCCTGTGAATAATAATGATTTTATAGAAACTTCAAAGTATACTAGTTAACTCCAGCTAATGTCAATCCGATATAGCTTAGGCAACAATTTTTTTGCCTTTTCTATATCTCCTTCATATACTGCTCTTGTGAACACATCAAGTGTGTTGGGATTTCCTCCATTCCCAAATAAAATTTCTATTATGTCTATATTGTGATGCTCTAATGCAAATTTACGTAGATAATCATTTTTTACATGAATATCTCCCCCATTATTTATAAAAATTTCTAACAATTCTATATCCTCTCTCTCCGTTGCATGCAATATAAAGTTTTCTGGTATTTCATTTATTGTTGGTAATATTTGGTTTATAATTTCTATATTTTTTTGTCTATCTATATCTACCATAGCATACCACGTAGCATTATTTAACCTTCTTGCTTTTTCAATTTCGATGTCTATTTTCCTATATTTTTCAAAATCCAAAATATAAATAGGCATCACTTTTTGTTTTTTTCTTAGTCTTTCATACTCTTCAAAAGGCACTACAGTATTATTAAATGCTCCTCCTTCAAGCAGTAGTTTCGCTATTTCGCCATTCAATTCAAGAAGAAAAGAATATTCTCTCAAGTAGTTATCAAACCTTGCTCCATATTCAAGCAAAAGTTTTACTATCTCTATACATCCTTTTATTGCTGCTTTTCGTAATTGAGGAATTATCTTTCCATGAACATCGGCTCCATATTCAAGTAAAACTTTTACTGTTTCTTCATACTCATTCTCAATTGCATATCTTAGTGGGAAATCAGCATTTACATGAATATTTGCTCCTTTTTCAAGTAATAATTTTGTCATGCCTATGTTGTTAGTACTTACTGCAATTCTAAGTGGATAGTTATTACAAATTTGTACATCTGCTCCTTTTTCAAGTAAAAGCTCTACAAGCTTTATATCATTGTTAAGTACTGCAATTCTAAGAGGCTCACCTTTACCAGTTTTTCCATTAGCATCCACACCAGCTTCAATTAAAAGTCCTGCAATTTCTGCATATCCTTTTTTTACCGCTTTTATAAGTGCTTTATGACCATATTGCTGTAAATCCACTCTCGCTTTAAGCAAAAGTTCTACTGATATTATGTTGCCACTTTCTACTGCAAACACTATAGAATTTCTAGGCACTTCATCAAAAATTTGTAATAGCAATCTTACAAGATTATCATCCCCCGTGATGCAAGCCGAACAAAAAATTTTTTCTCTTATTTTTAATGTCTCTTGGTTATTCCGAATTCTTTTAAAAATCCCTTCCATTTTTACATTATTATCCATACTTTTCTCCTCCTTTAATTATTATAGTTGGATAAATATTCATTATTTACTATCATATAATAGCATAATTTTATGTGAATTTCAATATATCTCTACCTGATTTTATTTCTCCTACCAAAAAAGACATGCCTAACATGTCTTTTTTTATTTCTTTTTATCCTAAAAATCCTTTATAATGTCTCATTACAAGTTGAGATTCTAATTGTTGAACTGTTTCTAGGGCTACACCTACAACTATTAAAATAGATGTACCTCCAAATGCAATATTTAATCCTGTAAATCTTAATAACATTGGAAGAATTGCAATTACAGCTAAGAAAAATCCTCCAAACCAAGTTATCTTAGAAATTATTGAAGATAAATAATCAGTTGTTGGTTTTCCTGCTCTAATTCCTGGAATAAATCCGCCATTTCTTTTAATGTTATTTGATACTTCTGCTGGATTGAATGTTGCATATGTATAGAAAAATGTGAATCCAACTATAAGTAATAAGTATACAAGTGCGTTTGCTATTGAATATCCTATAGGCACATCTGATGTTGATGTGGCTATTGAAAATTTATATACTCCAGCCCAAAAACCTGTTGCTGTACTTATATCTTTTATAAAAATTTGTAAAATCATAGCTGGAAAGGTCATAAATGATGAAGCAAAAATTACTGGCATAACTCCTGCCATAGCAAGTTTTAATGGTATATGTGTACTTTGTGCTCCAACCATTTTTCTTCCTTGTACTTTTTTTGCATATTGTACTGGAACTCTTCTTTCTGCTGTTTGTACGAAAACAACTCCAGCAACTAGAATAATTGCTCCTATAATAATTCCTAGAGCAATTAATAAGCCACTTGTACTAAATGCTCCTCCTCCAAATACTAAATCCCATAAAGTAGTTACTACACCAGGTAAGCTTGAAATTATACCTATAAAGATTATAATTGAAATTCCATTTCCAATTCCTTTATTTGTTATTTGCTCTCCTAGCCACATCAAAAGTGCTGTACCAGCAACTAAAGATATTACTACTATAAATCCTGTTAAAAATCCAGGGCTAACAAATATTCCTGAAGCTTGGTATGATAAATAAATACCTAATGCTTCTACAATTGCAAGTATAATTGTAAGCATTTTTGTGTATTTATTCATTTTTTGTCTACCTTCTTCTCCACCTTCTTTAGCAAGTCTTTCCAAAGCAGGTATTACCATTGCTAACAATTGTATAACAATTGATGCTGTAATATATGGACTTATTGTCATTGCGAAAATAGAAAACCTAGAGAAAGCTCCACCTGAAATGATATTAATTAATCCTGCTATTCCCTCACTTGAATTCATAGCTTCATTTAAAGCAAATGTATCAACTCCAGGTATTGTAATAAAACATCCAAGTCTAAAAATTATAATTAATACTAATGTATATAATAATTTTTTCCTAACTTCTGGTGTTTTTAAGGCATTTTTGATTGTTTTAAACAATTAAATCACCTCTATCTTTCCACCTGCTGCTTCAATTTTTTCAGCAGCTGTTTTTGTAAATCTTTTTGCTTTTACATTAAGTTTTTTATCTATTTCACCTGTTCCAAGAATTACTATACCATCGTTTATTTTAGAAATAATATTTTCAGCAAGTAAAGTTTCTGCTGTTACATCTGTTGCTTTTGATTTATTTAACATATTTAATGTTACTTCCACATATTTTTTTGCATGAATATTAGTAAATCCTCTTTTTGGTAATCTTCTATATAATGGTGTTTGACCACCTTCAAATCCTATTCTTACTCCTCCACCAGATCTTGCTTTTTGTCCTTTATGACCTTTTCCAGAAGTTTTTCCTAATCCTGATCCAACTCCACGTCCTACTCTTTTTCTAGTTTGATTTGCTACTGCTGGACTTAATTCGTCTAATTTCATTTGATGTGCACCTCCTTAATTATTTAGATTTTTCTAATTTTAAATTATAATATATCTTCTACTTTTTTTCCTCTTTTTTTAGCAACTTCTTCTATTGTTTTCATATTTGATAATCCGTTTATTGTAGCATAAACAACATTTCTAGGATTGTTTGTTCCTATAACTTTTGTTCTAATATCTTTATATCCAGCAAGCTCTAAAACAGGTCTAACACTACCACCTGCAATAACTCCTGTACCTACTGCTGCTGGTTTTAGCATAACATTTGCACTACCAAACTTACCAACATATTCATGAGGAATAGTTGTTCCTACAATTGGAACTGTAACTAAATTCTTTTTAGCATCTTCAATTGCTTTTCTTATGGCATCTGGAACTTCACTAGCTTTACCATTTCCAACACCAACGTGTCCAGCTTCGTCTCCAACAACTACAACAGCACTAAAACGAAAAGTTCTAC
>CALXRX010000021.1 GCA_944390975.1 uncultured Clostridia bacterium
TGTAATCCCACAAATGTTTCTGAAAATTGCGAGATTGTCCACTCCGTTTGTGCATAAACAGAATCTCTTAATGTATTTGTATATCTTCTTATAATAATTGCACACATTTTAGGATTGTTTTCTAGTAAATCTATTAATATTTCATTGGCGAATGTAGATTTTATACTTCCTCTTCCACCTTCTAACCAATATTCTAAGTGTCTTCTATTTAATATATCTCTATAGATGTTTATAAAAGCAGGTGGCATATCTTTAGCAGGAATAGAAACTTTATAATGTTGCTCTTCCTCTTTTTCTTCTTCAGCACCTATGTATTCTCCAGATGTATCTCTTACAAATTTAGCACTATCTAAATTTCCTCCCAATGCTTTTTTGACCTGATTTATAAGTATTCCTGTTTGAATTGTTAAATCTTCATCTTGTAAACCAAGTTGCTTTAACTCTTCTTTTCCCTCACATTCTGGAATATCTAAGTTTAAAAGCATTTTCATGGTTTCTTTCATTGCTTTCCTTTGTCTGCGAACTTCTCCTGATTTTTGACCACCTTTTTTTGCATATTCTCTCTGTTCGTTCTCAGTTCGTTTATTAAATGGTATTAAGTTTTCTTCATTAGCCATCAACCTCCACCTACTTTTTATTTGGTTGCTCTTTTATTGTCCATTCTGTATTATTTATTTTAAACTTCATTGTCTACCTCCGCATTTTCACATATCTCACTATAATTACACTTATCACATTGCTTCTTTTCATCTACTATACATTGTTTTCTTTTCTTATTTGTATAGTATTTCTTTAATTTATATTCTCTTACTATTTCATCTGTTGTTTGACTCATCGCACACCGTCCTATTATCATAAGTCACCTTTATTCCGTTGCATTTTTTATTATTGCAATACTTACATTTTTCTTCTACATGCTCTTGTATTAATTCTTGTATTGACATCATCATATATATCAACTCCTCTGGCTGGAGAACTTAGATTCGAACTAAGAATAATAAGGTCAAAGCCTATTGTTATACCAATTTAACTATTCTCGAATATATAAGAATTGCATATTGATTTTGCTTCAATATACAATTCCAGAATACTCCTGGTAGATAGGTAAAAAGCTGTTGCTTACAACGCCTCGCGTCCTATATACTCTTTTAGTACAAGGAAATTATTTCACAATTCTTTAACTATATAGAACAATAGTTAGTAATTATTGAAAACTAATTTTAATCATTGACAGAAATATAAGTTTTTTCAAATATGTCTTTCTTACAAGGATAGATTTCTCCATCTACGCCTTTTATTAAATAATCATCTTTTGTTGCTGTCATATTTCCTTCTAATGTTTTTATTATAAAATCATTATCTGTTACTGTATTTATTGTTGTGTCTTCATAAGCATTTATTACCCATTTAGGTAATTCTTTGAAATTATGTTTAAATTTTTCTAGTAAATCAGAAACTAATTCTGCTTCTATTCTTACTGGAAGCTTTTGAAATATTGCCATTTAATTTTCCTCGCTTTCTATTTTGATGCACTTATTTTCAAATTTCTTGTAAGCATCAAAGTATATTTCTTTTTTATCTCCATTATAAGTTAGTTCATAATACATTCCGTCTAATAAGCTTGTACTTAATAGTGCTTTACTGTTTTGCAATGTTTTACAACTCCATACTACATATACATTCTTATATAACAAAAAAGAGATAGCTATAATTTATATAACTAACTCTTTTTTAATAAAACTTAAAATTATTTATATCGCATACAGACCGTCATGACTTTTTTAGTCTGTTGCTATTTGGTTGCAGAAACAAGATTTGCACTTGTGACCTCTAGTTTATGAGACTAGCGAGCTGACTACTGCTCTATTCTGCAATATAAAAATACATTATTAGAGTTTCCCCTTACAAATACTTATCTCTCTTAATTATTCAATCACCGCGAGAACAAGTCTGAGCATAAAGTTGCGACCTTTATACTTCTTGCCCCTTTCTAGCACGTAGAAGATTGTTTACTTCTAAATTTCACCCATCATTCAGAAATTGTTTTTAATTTGCAATCCAAAACATTCCCTGTTGTTATCTCGAATTGGGCTACTTTAACCTAGTTATGTCTTATATCCTCTTTTCAGAGTATTCACGAGAAATAGCCTTATTTAGCATTACCTACATTGCTTCATATTTGCTACATATGAGATATAGGCTTACTGTACACAGTACTGTCTATTGCGACTACGACAACTCTAGTATTTTATTAAGCGATAGTATTTGCACATTACTCAGTATTGAGTTTTACCTCTCCTCTACATATATTACTATACATAGAAAGCAACCTTATAAACGTATCCGTCTATCTGACTACTTATTGAATAATTCCATGCTACATGATATTGTAGTTATACACATGGTTAATATGTATTACTGGTAAGAGACTGTTATAGTACAATCTCTATGAAACTTTTTTGTTTATTAGGACCTTTTTTACTATTAGGTACTTTTTGACCTATTAGCATTATAGCATTTTAAAATCGCACATGAACGCACATTTATAAATTTTTTTCTAAATATCTATCATGTCTCATTCTTGGTACACTTTCTCCACTATATCCCATTACTTGTGCTATTTGATACCATTCCATATTATCTATATATCTATGTACAAATATTTGCCTTATTTCAGATTTTTCTATTGTACTTATAAACTTTTCTATCTCCACTTGTTGAATAATAATCATTGCTTTTCGTTCCATTAATATATCTTCTAATTCATGTAATTTATTAGATCTAGATAAATCATATCCGAATATAACTAAACGTCTTTTATAACCATTTTGAACACTATCAGCTATATAATCTGACCTTTTTCTTATTTTTTCTATCCTTTTTTCTAATTTTTCTTTTTCTTTTACTAGGTCACAATATTGACTTAATTGTTCTTTCGTCATATGTACCTCCTATTCATCAATCAACTCTTTTAAAAAGTTCACTACTTTCATGTATACTTCTTGTGCTTCTTCATTACTATATTGTATTAATTTTTCATATTGCTTTATTGTTGCTTTTAATATATTCTTTGTGTCTTTTGTCATAGTATCACTTACTTTCTTTAACAAATTCTACAAATTCTTTTAATTCTGTTTTGTCAAACCTTTGTTGTTGTTCTAATTTTATTCTTTCATTTGCACAACTACATATTAAGTTGTTTTTAAAAGCATTATTGCAATGTCTTTTATAATTACAGTTATTGCAAATATGTAATCCCATCTTTTATTTTTCCTCTCTTTCTTTATTTAGTTTGTTTACTGCTCGTACTAGTTCGTTAATTTTATTTATTATGTCCGCTTCTTGCTTCGAAATAGTATTGTTATGTCCAAAATTACACATGTCTAATTCTTCTATATCTTTAGTTTCTTCTATTACTTCTACTTCATCGTTTAGTATCTGTTCTACAATATATTCTTGTCCTAAATCTATTCCATATCCTAATTCCATTTTACGACTATCTATTATTGCATCTATTTCTTTTTTATATTTATAAATTTTGTTTTTATATCTAAACTCAAATCCATCTTCTAAAGTTCCGTCTGCCATTTTATTTAATATATCTATTATTTTTATCATTCTTTTCTCCTTCTATAATATTTAATATTTCTCTTAATGTTTCAAATCTGCTTTGCCATCTATTAATTTGCCTGTGAAAACTTTTTATATAAGATTCCCATTTATTTTCTTTTGCGATTCTATATCTCTTTTCCCAATATTTTATTTCTTCTTTTGATTCTGACATTTCTAATCTTAATTTATCTGTTACTTTATCTAATATAGATTCTTTTTGCTCTAACTCTTTCTTTAGTCTTACATTTTCTAATGCAGTCTTTTCATACAGATTTTGTTTAAATGCAATTAAACTGTATTCATCTTCCTTTTCTATTCCTAATGCTTTTGCTATTTCTTTTGGTATTCTGTTATTTTCTATTTCTTCTTTATTCATTAGCTAATCCTCCTTATTTTATTGAAAAGTACATTTTCATTCTGTCTATAGCTTTTATTTTTACATCTGTGTAATATTTTTTTAAAATTCGTAATATTTTTTCTTTAAAAATTGTATATTCTGCTTCTGCTTCTTTTTTTGTTTCTCTATAAACTTGTCCTTGTACTGCTAAATTTCCAGTGTTTTTATAAAATCCTACATCGTTTATTGAAAATGGTGTAGTATCAATTAATTCTTGAATTTCTTTAATCATATTGTCGTTATTAAATCTTTCTTCATCTTTTACGTTTTCTATTTCTAAGTCGAAATCAAAGCCTTTTTTACTCATCTTTATTCTCCTTTCTCTAATAATTTACTTTAAAATATATTATTTTTTTAGTTAGTCTTAACTTAATAAATTCTATAAAACTATTTGTAAGTATTGTTGTATAATATCCATTAGCTGAATTTTCTATGTCTTCATATCTTATTTCATATTTTCTACCCATTCTTCTTACCAACTTTTCTATTTTTGTTCTATTTTTATACTTTTTTGATAAACTTGTACTACTTTTTAGTATTAAGTTTATTGTTTTGTGTCTAATTTATAACAATTTTGTTCATATTGTTCGTGTGTTAGTATTGTTTTTATATCTTGTTCACACATACATTTACAATTGGTATCCTCTCCTGTTGTTTCTAAAACAGGTTTTTCTCCCGCAAATAAATATTTATCTGTAACCAAACAACCATTTACAAAATCTCCTATTTCTATTAAGTCTATTATGTTTTTGCTGTGTTTTGATATTGTTCCATATTGTGTATATAAAAGTTTTAATCCTTGTACCATTTTACTGTGTTCAATTTTGAAAATATATCCCTTACTTGTTCTTACATATTCTCCTACTTTAATATCCATTCTCTACTCCTTTTCTACTAATCCTGCAAAATATTGTTTTACATGCTCTTTATCTCTAAATGTGTTTATAGCTAATTGGCTGTCATAATTATCTATTGCTCTTGACATTAAATCTATTTGTTTGTCTTTCTTAATTATTTCCACAATATTTTCTCTATTGCTTTCTATTTCTCTTTCTAAACCATTTTTGTAAAATTCTATGTATTTGTCTTTTTCTTTTAGCATATCTAAGACTGTTTCTATGTCTTCTATAATTACTATTGTTATATCTCCACAAGCAAGTGGTTTATTTTTGTCTTTATTTAATCTTTCTATTGCTTCCTTTTGTTCTTTTGTCATTACTAGATCACCTCTTCTATTCTATTTAATAGTTTTAGCCATTGCTCTTCATCACAATCCATTCCATAATCGTTTGCATTTCTTACATCTGATGCTATGATATCTAAACATTGTTCTGATAATTTATCATTTTCTATTTCTTCTGTAATGTAATTTACTGTTAATTCTACTATATATGTCATTTTTCCTAGTGCATATCTTTCTGCACTTATTACTATATGTTCATGGTCTGTCATTGCTTGTCCTCCTTTAGTGCTAAATTTTGCCAATATTTTAGTATTATTTTGGTCACATGGAATTTTAAAGTCTCTATATCTTTTAAATAATCTATTCCTATTATTATTCTAAAATTTACTGATATTCCAGCTATTTCCTTTACTATAATTACTATATTATCTTTAAGTCCATATATTTCATCTTCAATTACTTCGATATTATTAAATGTTTCATTTAAGTATCTTTTTAGTTCAATATAATTATTTTTTATCTTTTCTAGTTCATTTCTTTTCTTTATACCTGGAAAACAACATTCAAATAAATTTCCATACAATTCTTTTTCTCTTGTCTTCACTCTCCTAGCCTCCTTCCGCATTCTGGACAGTAACTTATTCTTATAGTTGACAATGTACTTGTGTAATCTAGTATTCCTTTTTTATTCATAAATCCTAGATTTGCTAATATAAAGACTGTATTTTCTTCTATTCTGAGTGTTAGTACAAAATCTTCTCTTTTAGTTACTACCGCTTCATTAAAATTTAATGTTAATTTTTTTCCTTTTTTGCAATAGTCACACATTTCTATTTCTCTCCTTCTAAAAGTTCTTGTAAAATAATTATTTGTGAATCTAAATAAATTCCTTTTACTTGTAATTTTTTACTACTTCTATTGCTTTCTATAAACTCTTCATAAGTTTTGTCTCGTTCAAACTTTAACTCTTCTAGCTTGTCTTTTACTTTTTGTGTTGGTATGTAATCTTTCATAAATTCTTCAAAAGTTTTATTCATTACTTGTGTTATATCTTCTATTTTTACTTCTTTTTCTAAATTCTTTGTTATGTTATTTGCTTTTCTTAATATTGCATTTTCTTCTTCTAACTCTTGTATTCTCTTTATTAAATCTTGCGTTGCTACACTTAATGTTTCATCATCATAATAATTGTGTTTAATATAATGTTCTTTTAATATTTCTATTGACTCTTTCATCTACTCCACCACCCTGTATAAGTTGTCTACATCTGCTTCTAAATCATGTATGTAATTCATCTACTGTTCTAGTCTTGTTTCTATTCTTTTTATTCTATTTTCTTTTTCTTGCTCTATTGTTGTATTGTTATATGCTGATACATATACAACAAATATTAATATTATAACTAAAACTATTGTTGCTATTTCTTCTTTTGACATTGTTAATTACCTATATTGAATTTAAAAATTCAATTCCTTTCTCTGTTTTTACACTTATAATACTTGTTCTTGCTCCTCTTTTAAATGCTCTTCTTGTATATAAGTTTGTACTAATTTTATTTCTTTCTCCAATAAATCCTGTTGGATTTATTATTTTAATTCCTGTATGTAATTCCCAATTTTTTATAGTATGTTTTTCTGTTTTATTTGCTGGATTAAAATTTCCAAACATATAAAATCCCATTTTCAATTCCTCTCTTTCATTTTTTTATTTTCAATTTTATTTTAAGTTTTCTAAATATAGTTCTTTTATTTATTAGAAATTTATACATAAAACATATCTTATTTTTTATATATCGCTAGAATTTTTTATGGCTTGAATATAACATATCTTATATTTTGTTATATTTACATTAACTCAGTTTTTATTATTTTTTCATAGTCTAGAAGTTTTTTATCTTTTGAATGTAACACAGCTTTTTTATGTTATATTCACTTTTTTATATATTAAAAATATCGCATTTTTTTCATTACTTTGTTATTTTTTTCTTGTGTAATTCCTATGTATCTTAATGTAATTCTTTCACTGCTGTGATTAAATATATCCATGAGCATTCCTATATTATTTTCAGACTGTTCATACAAAAATAATCCAAATGTTTTTCTTAGTGTATGTGTACCTACATTATATATTCCACATTTATTACACCCTTGTTTTATAATCACATATGCTCTTTCTCTTGTTATAGGTTGATTTAGTCCTTTTCTACTTTTAAATAAAAACTCGTCTGGCTCTTTTTCTTGTATATATTTATCTAGCTCACGTTTAAGATAAGGATTCCATTCATATATTTTTTGCTTTCCTGTTTTTTTCTCTCGAACAGAATAATATGGTCTTAAACAGTCTCTTACTCTAAACATTCTATAATCTGATATTCTAAGTCCTGTATATACCCCTGTTAAAAATAACATTGCATCCCTTTCATTTTGTGCTTTTAAGGTTTTATATACTTCTTCGACTTTTTCTTTTTCTCTTATTGGCTCGACTATATTCATTAGTTCACCTCTTTTTATCTAATTCTCTTGTCGTTAATTCTTCTAAATTAGTTTTATTTATTTTTTGTCCTTCTCTTCTTGTTTCTTTTGCAATTTGATTCACGATCATCACTCTCTTTGTTTTCTTCGTATACTGCTCGTCCTTCTGCAATTCTTTTTAATAAATTTGCTCTTTTTGCATTATTTGCTTGTTGTAAATCTTTTTTGCTTATAATTTCTTTCATATGTCCTCCTATTTTACTTTGTTCTTAAATGTTAATGTTTTTCTATCAAAGTTTAATTTTATTGTTCCTATTGCACCATTTCTCTGTTTTGCGATTATTATTTCTGTTTCTATTACTGTATTTTGTTTTTCTTTTTCTTCTTCTGTCGTATATATAAAAATTACATTGTCTGCATCTTGTTCTAAACTTCCACTTTCTCTTAAATCTGCTAAAGCAGGTCTTCTTCTTGTTTCTGATGCTCTATTTAATTGACACAGTGCTATAACTGGAATATTTAAATCTCTTGATAGTAGTTTTAAATTTCTACTTATTTCTGCTACTTCTTGCTCTCTTATATTGAATTTATTTTTGCTTTTTAAAAGCTGTAAATAATCAATTACTATCAATCCTATGTTTTTGTTTTCTTTTAGTTCTGTTGCTCTAACTTCTATTTCTTGAATCGTCTTACTTTTTGTATCTATAATCATTTTTAAATTGCTAAGTTTTCCTGCGATTTTTCCTATTTCTCCCCAATCTTTTTCACTTAGCCAGCCGCTTCTTAATTTGTGACTATCTATATTTGTTTTGCTAGATATTAATCTATTTCCTAATTGCTCTTTTGACATTTCTAAGCTAACAAAATATGTATATACACCTTTACTTGCTAGTCTTTCAGCTATATTTAGTGCCAAAGCTGTTTTTCCAACTCCTGGTCTTGCAGCAATTATTGTTAATTCTTGTTTGTGTAGTCCATTTGTAGCTTTGTCTAAATCAAAGAAACCTGTATCATATGTGTGATTATCTCTATTGTTATATCTATTTTCAATATCATCTACTACTATGTTCATTACACTAAACATATCGCTTTCTTTTAGTTCTTGTGTTTCTGTTTTTATATTTACAATTTCATTAATACATTCTTTTTTTAATTCTTCTGCATCTTTATCTGTTTCAGCTAAAAAAACTTTATCATTTATCTTCTTTGTTGCTTGTAATATTTTTCTTTTTACAGAATAACTTTTTAGAATTTTTATATAGTAATCTATTTCTGCACTAGTTATTACGTTTTCTGATATCTCTGCTAGATAATTAAAGATTTCAACTGATTTTAATTTTTTGTTTTTTGCTTTTTCTTTAATTGTTACTAAATCTATTGGGCTTTCTTCTTTATCTAATTCTTTTAGTAATTGCATTACTATTTTATTTTTCTCTAAATAAAAGTCATCTGTTTCTATTGTCTTTATATATTTCTTACAGTCTTCAAATACTGACAAGCATGCTATTATACTTTCTTCTGTTTCTTTTGAATATAGTTCACTATTCATTTTGTACCTCACTTTTTTTCATATAGTCGTCATATTCACTAAAGTCATTCGTATATATTGCTTCTTGTTTTTTTACTTTTTGTTTATTTTTCTCTTGCTGTTTTTCTTTAAATTCTTTTTGCTTTATTTCATACTGCTTTACTGTATAAATTTTATTATTATAGCAATCATTTAAAATTGCTTTAATATACTTCCAATTTCTTTTATTTCTGTCCACAGATTCTTTTATACAAGCAATAATTAAATCTGCTTCTATCTCATCTTCTAGATAACTTTCTATTTCTTCTACTACAGATGGAACAATTAAAGTAATATTGTCTTCATAGTATTTAATAATTTTGCTCAAATCATTTTTTCTTTCTTCTTTTTCTTTTTTATTATTAATATTTATATTATTCTCCTCCGCGATTTGGTTGATAGGGGTATCAGTCATTTGATTGATAGGTATCAGTCGTTTGACTGAGGGGTATATTCTTCTTTCAAGTACTGCTTTATCTTTATAAATTACTTCTACTTCTATCAATCCTTCTTTTTTCAAGTTAGATATGTAATCAGAAATTGTATTTTTATGACACCCAAATAAATCTGCAAAATATTTATTGCGGGCTGTACAATATCCATTTTTATTTGATAATGCAGTTATTTCTCCAAACATAAGTTTTTCATTTCCTTTTAAATTTTTATTGTATCTTACTTCTGCTGTTATTACCGCGTAATAATTTGGATTTTCCATACAAAAAACCTTCTTTCGTAATTTTAAAAATTCTATAATGTTTTATTAATCGACTGTTAACACTGCTACTTATGAAACAATGATGAAAAAATTCTATCTACACATATTCGTAAAAAATCACAATTCTTTAAATTATCAGGAATTTGCCAAATATGTTTATATTCGCTTTTTTCTTTTGCGTATCTCATTGCTTTTTCAACGCAAGAAATAGTTGTTGCATATTTCTCTGCTATATATGCATATACTTCACTAATAGATAACACATCTTGTCCTTCTTCTAATTCTTTTGAAATGCAATATGCTATAGAATTAATCCAGTAACAAAACCCTATAGAACTTGTCTTCATTTTAATTTCATACAAGCATTTACTAATCATTCTTTTTAGTTCATACTCTTCTAAACGTCCCTCAAATTCACTTTTCATATTATTTACCTCAATCATCTAATATTTTGCAAACAACCTTTCCTATTATTTTTACAAAATCTTCTCTTGAATGTTCTAATTCATACTGTTCTTGCATCATTATTTGTAATCTTTTTTGTGCTTCTTCGTTATTTGTTATTTCTATATGACATTTTCTGCAAATTGGAATTACAAAACCATTTTTAATACTTGCTTGTCTATTGCTTCCTGGAAAAACTTCATGTAAATCATCTTTTTTGCTATGACATATATAGCAATGCTTTAAATCGTTTGTTAAAATACTAAATCTATTTCGTTCTAATTTTGCTAATTTACTTGATTTTTTCTTTATTTCTTTTACTTTTTTATATTCTTTACTTTTACAATTGCTACATGTTTTGTATGTAACTTCTTTTTTTCTTTTCAAACAATAAACATACTTTATATAGTTTTTTGTTCTTACTCTTTGATAAATACACATAATTTCCTCTTTCTATATTGACAAATTATTCACAAATGTGTATAATATAAAAAATGCGATATTTATATAATCTTTTTTTGAACTAGATATGTTTGCTAGACGCGTCTAGTTCTTTTATTTTTATGTCTAATAATTCTCTTGAATTATAATAATCTTGTTGATTTAACATATTAAGTATCATTTCTAATGTTGCTCTTATATCTTTTATATTGCATAAATATTTTTTCTCTAATAATGCACAAATATCTAATAATTGATTAATATACATTTTTACATCATTTATATAAAAATAATTATTTGTATTTTGTATAATGTCATTTACTTTTGTTCTTGTTTTTTGCAAATAAAATAACTTAGTTTTCTTGTCCATATACTTCTCACCCCTTTCTTATTTACATATTTTGTTAAATTTTGTATAATTACCTCGAAAGCGAGGTGAATTACATGTCTGATAAAGAATTAACTATTGAGATTGTCAAAACATATCTAGAAACCTTTTGTCAATATAAGCATGCAAATGGTGTAAACAGTACATCACCATTAAACATGGAAAACTTATCTAACTTAATAACAAATACATATAATACTATAAAAAATTTAAGTTAGGTCATTAAAACTTATTGGCTTAGAAGATGAGGATTGCTCTCTAATTTCCTTATCTTCTTTTTTTATACTTTTTAATAATTCTTTTAATTCTTCAACTGTACACTCTATTGTCATAATTCTTTTCACCCCTTTCTACATAATAATCCCAACAATAATTACTGTAACATAAAACATTGTTAGTCCTATTGCCTCCATAAACTCTAGTTTTGTTTTTGCTCTTTTGTATTCTTTTTTATAATCTTTCATTTGTTTTCACTCTCCTTCTCTTCTCTATCGTGATATGCTTTAGCAATTAATTCTGCTAAAATATCTGTAGCTTCTTCATTTGACATTGTTCCTAAACAAGTTACTGTTACTGTTCTTCCTCCTAAATATTCATACTTTTTTCTTGCCATCACACTCTTCTCCTTTTATCTTTACAAGATAATTCATTTTCAAAAAAAATTTCTTCTATTGGCATATTAAATATATCTGCAACTATTTTGCCTTCTTCTAAAGTAAATGGAACTGAGCCTGTTTCCTTTTTGTAGTATGCTCCTTCTGTTTTTAATCCTAATTTTTCGGCAATCTCTTTTGCTTTAATATTTTTTTCTTGCCTTATTTTTCTCAATTTTTCAAACACTATTTTCGCCTCCTTTATCTTGTTGAGATAATACTATCACAGCATTCTTTATCTTGTCAAGATATTTTTTTATTTTTTTATAATTATTTTTTCCAATTAAGATATTATGTTTACTTTCCTATTAAGATAGTTTATAATACATTTAAGGAGTTGATTATCTTGAATAGAATAAAACAATTAAGAAATGAAAAAAATATCAATCAAGATGTATTAGCAAAACTGTTAGGATTAGAAATAGCCGGTATAAGTAAATTAGAAACTGGTAGAGTTCCTTTAAAAGATGAATATATAGTTAAACTAGCTGAATATTTCAATGTGTCTACTGATTATTTACTTTGCAAATCTAATATACGTAATCCAGAAACGCAAGAAGATCCATTAGGTCTTGCAAAAATAGGTTTTAGTATGAAAGATTATAATCCCCCAACAGATAAACAAAGAGAACAATTAGCTGAACTTATTAAAATAGTATTAAAAGATAATAAGAGAGAAGATAAATAATGAATTTGTATAAATTATATGATATAGCAGAAAAAGAAAATATAAAAATATATGATTGGCACATAGAAAATTCATATGGTGCTTTTGTTAATATTGATAAAATAAATGTTATTGCTTTAAATTATAATAATTTAGGAACTTATATTGATGAAAAATGTACTTTAGCTGAAGAACTAGGTCATTATTACTGCGATGCTACTTATTCATTTTATTGTACTAATACTTTTTATATAAGTAAACAAGAATATAAAGCAAAGAAATGGGCATTTAAAACTTTAATTCCTTGTTCAAAAATAAAAGAATTAACAAATAAGGGTTATAAATATGCTTTCGAGTTTGCAGAAGAACTCGGTGTGACTGAAAATTTATTTAATTTAGCAGTTAATTATTATAAAGAAAATAATATGTTGGAGGAACACAATGCAATTAGTAGCTTATGCTAGATATTCTAGCGATAATCAAAGAGAAGAATCTATAACTGCTCAATTACGTTATATACATAATTGGGCTAATTCTAATGGACATACAATAGTAAAAGAATATATAGATGAAGCTTTATCAGCAAGAACTGATAAAAGACCAAATTTTTTAAAAATGATTGAAGATAGCAAGACTGAAAACTGGGAAGGTGTAGTAGTTCACAAATTAGACAGATTTTCTCGTAATAGGTATAATTCCGCTATTTATAAAAAAGAATTGAAAGATAATGGAAAATCTCTATTTTCTGCACTAGAAAGACTTGATGATTCTCCAGAATCAATAATCATGGAAGCATTGTTAGAAGGTATGTCTGAATATTATAGTGCAAACTTAGCTAGAGAAGTAAAAAAAGGATTAAATGAAAATGCATTAAGCTGTAAACATAATGGTGGTACTCCTCCGCTTCGGATACGATATTAACAAAGACAAACATTATATAATTAATGAGCAAGAAGCCCCTATAATTCGATTAATTTTTGATATGTATATAAACAATCATACTTATAAAGAAATATGCTCAGAACTTAATTTAAGAGGATATAAAACTAAAAAAAATAGAGAATTTGGTTTAAATTCTATTCATGATATTTTAGTAAATGAAAAATATAAAGGAACATATTTTTTTGGTTATGGTAGTAAGTCAAAAAAACGTGGACAACCATTAGAAACTATGATAAAAAAAGAAAATGCTTTTCCAGCAATTATAGATAGTCAAACTTTTGATTTAGTTCAATTAAAAATGAAAGGAAGAAAACATATGGGAGGAACATACAAAGCAAAACAAGTTTATTTATTAAGTGGTTTAATTAAATGTGGAAATTGTGGAAGTACATATGCTGGTGCGAAAAAAAATTTATATTGGTCTGTATATGAATGTACTGGACATAAAAAAGGAAATTGTGATAATAAAGCTATAAAAAAAGAAGAAATTGAAAACATTGTAATTACTGAGTTAAAGAAAAAATTAAACTCTGTTATTAATGATACTAAATTACTTGAAAAAGTAAATGAAAAATATAAAGAATTATATGATAATGTTGAAACAGATTTAGAAATAACAAATAAAAAACTAGCAACTGTTAATTCTAAAATAAATAATATAAACAAGGCTATTGTTGACGGTTTGTATTCTCCAGAATTAAAACAACAAATGAATGAATTACAAAATGAAAAAAATATACTAGAGCAGGAAGCTAACATGATAAAATCTGTATCAGCTAGAAAAAAACTATCTATAGAAGACGTCAATAAAATTATTATTGAAGATTTATTAAATTTAGATAGTTCTAATCCAGAAACTGTTAAAAACACTATTCATAAATATGTTACCGAAATAATAATAACCCCTAACAATATCAACTTAAAAATCGCTTTTGGCGACAGCAATATTGCTAAAGGGGATATTCGTGGTGGAGGTGAGGAGAGTCGAACTCCTGTCCAACAAATCTTCCATATAAATTTCTCCGAGTGCAGTTTATTCTTAGATTTCCTAATAAAATAAATGAATAAACAAACTTATTTTATTAGTAGCTTCTAAATACCCACTATTTCTGAAGCAAGAAATAGTTTCGTTTCCTACTTATTTTGCGCCCTTATAAAACCGTAGGCCTTTTTATAAGAACGTAGCCGCATCTAGGCAGCTAAAGCTACTTCGTTATTTCTAGCGTTTATATTTAATTTTTCGTTTTTTTAAGTGGTAACGAAAATCCACTACTCGCTTTTTATACTCCTAATTTGCTGTCGAAAACCAATTACACCCCCATATACAATATAATTTTATTATACAATATAGTAGTCATTTTTACAATATATTTTTCTTGACTTTATTATTTTCTTATTTTATAATATGTAAAATATTAATTTAAGGAAGTATTTTTTATGGAACAAATTAAAAATTTAATAAAGAAATTTTGTACAAAAGAAGTTATATTTTACATTATTTTTGGAGTTTTAACAACACTAGTAAATATTGTAGTATCAACAATATTAGAATCAATTTTTAATGTAGAAGGAAACCTTGCAAGTACTATAGGTATTATATGTTGTATTCTTTTTGCTTATTTTACTAATCGAAAATGGGTATTTAATTCTACAGCAACAACATTATCTGAAAAAGGAAAAGAATTTGCAAAATTTATTCTTGGACGTCTTTTTACAATGGTAATAGAGATGATAGGTTTCTTCTTATTATATACTGTACTAACAATGCCATTCTTCATTAGTAAATGTATTATTTCTGTTATTGTTATTATTATAAATTTCTTTATTAGTAAATTTTTTGCATTCAAAAAATAAAAATATTGGGCTACTATTTAAATTGGAGGTACAAAATGAATAGTAGTTTTTTTAATATTTCTTCTTGCTCAATTTATTTTACAATAATTGTTATAATTCTTACTTGTGTTTTTATAATTCCTGTTTATTATACCTATCCTCAAGCTTTTTCAGAATATTCAAATACTTTTATATTAGACAGCAATTCTGAATTTCTATGGCCTATACCCGGCTATACAAAAATTACCTCTCCATTTGGCAAAAGAACTTCACCAACCGCTGGTGCATCTACTTTTCACAAAGGAATTGATATTGGAGCTCCTGAAGGTACTAAATTATATGCTGTTTGTGATGGAAAAATTACTTTTACAGGTTTTTTGGGAGGTGGTGGATATACTATTACACTTTCTACTGACAATATGAAAATAACTTATTGCCATGTATCACCAAATTTTATTGTAAATGTAGGAGACACGGTAGTTAAAGGTCAACATATTTCAAATGTTGGTCCCAAAAATGTGTATGGTGTAGAAGGAAACCAATATAAAGATGAAAATGGAAACCCTACTAATGGTGCTACAACTGGTTGTCATTTACATCTTGGCGTAAGAATTAATGATAGTTATGCAAATCCACTTGATTTATTTGATTAATTAAATATAAAAATGATTACCTTCTAATTTTAGGTAACCATCTTATATTTATTCTTACATATCATCATCATTTTCATCTTGTTCTTGTGTTGTTTCTTTTTCCTCATCTTGTTCATGAGTACATCCTTTACAACTATTACAATGACCGTCTGAGCAATCAGATTCTTCTGCATTCCAATCTAATTCAATTATATTATGACATTCTGGACATTCTATTTCATTTTTATCAGAATTTATGTCTGTTAAAAATTCATAATTACAATATGGACAAACTATTTCAAAATCATAATCATCTTCTACAAATAGTTCTTTTTCTATTGTTGTCATCCCTTTTTCTAAATCTGTTAATTTTTTTTCTAGCATTCTTTGGTTTTCATATACTTGATTAACTCTTCTTTCACTAAGGTCTATAATTTTATTTAACTCATCTATATACAACATTGAAATATTTGCAATTTGTTGTTTTATAAAATCTAAGTCCTCTGTATTAGTAATTTTCTCTTCTATTTTTGCCATAATTAAATTAAAATTATCTTGTAATTTAGACACTGTTAAATCTTCCTCTCTTTTTAGATTCTTTCCATATATTCGCCTGTTCTTGTATCAATCTTAATTACATCACCTATGTTTATAAATAGTGGTACACTAATTTCATATCCATTTTCTAAAGTTGCTGGTTTTCCTGAGGTTGTTGTTGTATTTCCACTAAATCCTGGCTCTGTATAAGTAACTTCTAATTCTACGAACATTGGTGGCTCTACAGCAAACACATTTCCTTTAAAAGATAATATTTTAACACTCATATTTTCTTTTATGAATTTTAAACTATCTCCTAATTGTTCTTTATTTAAAGGTATTTGCTCGTATGTATCATTATCCATGAAATAATATAAGTCTCCATCATTATACAAATATTGCATATCTCTTTTTTCAATTTCTGCTCCTGGATATTTTTCTGAAGGATTAAATGTTCTTTCTATAACTGCTCCTGTTATTACATTTTTTAATTTTGTTCTAACAAATGCTGCTCCTTTTCCTGGTTTTACATGTTGAAATTCTACTACTTTATATACATTTCCATCCATTTCAAAAGTTGTTCCATTTCTAAAATCTCCTGCCATATATACTTCTGCCATTTATATTTCCTCCTTATTATTTGTAATTCTTATCTATTTTATACTAAATTTCTTACAAAATCAAGGTTTTCTAAGAAATTTACTCTATTACCACATAATCTTTTGTTGATTTTGTTAAAATTTCTGCTCCTGATTTAGTTATTACAACTGTATCTTCTATTCTTACTCCAAATTTACTAGATATATATATTCCAGGCTCATCTGTAATAACCATATTTTCTCTTAATAAGAAATCTCCTCTTTTTGATGTTATTATTGGCTCTTCATGAATGTCTAGACCAACACCATGTCCAAGTGAATGAACAAAATCAAAGTTATTTAATTTAAAATCATTTTCTACCATTTTAGAAATTATTCTTACATTTGCTCCATCATAATATTCTTTTAATGTTAGTTCTTGATTTTTTAATACTAAGTCATATACTGGTTTTATATAATCTTGTACGAAATCTATAAAAATTGTTCTTGTCATATCTGAACAATATCCTTTATATTTACACCCAAAGTCTATTGTAATAATATCTCCTGAAACAATTTTTCTTTCTGTAGGGACAGCATGTGGCATAGAAGAATTTGGACCAGAAGCTACAATTGTATCAAATGCTACTCCATCCGCACCATTTAGTAAAAAATAATTTTCAATTTCCCATGCTATTTGTTTTTCTGTCATCCCCTTTTTTATAAATGTTAATAAATGTTTAAAACAATTATCTGTAATCTCACAAGCTTTTTTTATACATTCTATTTCATAACTATCTTTTATCATTCTTTGTTTTTCAATAATATTTTCTGTTTCAACAAAATTATTTATTTTATATTTTTGTATATATTCCTTATATTTTGCATAAGTTAAATGATTTTCTTCAAATCCTACATTCTCACAAAATAGGAAGAAATTTTCATAATCATCTTTTGAAACATCCATAACATTGGTAACTATTATACCATCATCAATTGTTAGCATTTTATTTACTTTTTCTAAATATCTTGCATCTGTTATATATACATTTTCTTTTCTGGTTAATAATAATATACCCTCTGCATCAACCCCAATTAAATATTTTATATTAGTTGGGTTGGTTATAATCATTCCTTGCATGTCCATTCTTGATATTTTATCCCTTAACCACTTAATTTTATGGTTCATATAGTTATCCCCCTATCTCTTTTTCCTATATTCGTCCATACATTCCTAATGTGAAAACTTGAAGTAATATTGTAACTAAACTATTAAATGGAACAAATAAAACAATAAACGAAGCTATTACTATAAATGGTCCAAATGGTATATATTCATCTGTTTTCTTTACTTTAGTTGCAAGTAATATAATACTAATTATTGCTCCTAATAAGAATGCAATTAAAGAAATAACAATAATTCCACTAAATCCAAAGTATAATCCTAATGCTCCCATTAGTTTTACATCTCCAAATCCCATTGCTTCTTTTCCAGCAATAACACCACCTAATAATGTGATTACTAAAAATACTCCTGCACCTGTTATCATTCCTAAAAGCATATTACTAGCAATATTTATATTTGCAATTCCATATATAAATGTTAATAAAAGTCCAAACTCAAACATAGTTAAATTTAACCTATTTGGTATAATTTGTAATTTGTAATCAATTACTAAAGCAGAAAGAAGCATTGGTATTAAAATAGCAAATTTTATTAAGTTTAAGTTCTCATAAAATCCACTGTGAATTCCACAAAAATATAGTACTGTAATATATAATAGTGCTGTTACAATCATTAGAATATAGTTTGGTTTACCTCTTTTGGTTTTATCAAATATATCTTTTGAAAACACTTTTTTATATTCAGGTAATCTTTTATTACACCAGTTAATAAATCCTCCTACAATTACTCCTATAACTCCTGCTAAAACATAATATAATATATGTACATCATTAATATACATTTTTATCCTCCTTATTTTGTATTATCTTTCTTATATTTACTTTTAATAAAATTTTCTATTGGTCTTTTTATTATTGTTATTAAAATATCTTTTTCTTTTATTGGCTCAACTAAAATTGAAAACATTTTGCATCTATTTGCCCCTAAAACATCTGTAAAAATTTGATCTCCAACTACTGCTACTTCTTCACTTTTTAATCCCATTATTTTTTTTGCTTTATTAAGCCCCATTTTTAATGGTTTTTTAGCAAAATATACATATGGTATTTCCAATTTTTCTGATACTTCTTTTATTTTTTCCTTTTTATTGCTATTTGATGCTATACAAAATTTTATACTTCTTTTTTTTAAGTCTTTACACCATTGTTCTACTCCGTCAGGCATTTTTTTATAATAATCTATAAGCGTATTATCTACGTCTAAAATAATACCCTTTATATTATTTTCCTGTAATAATTCATATGTAATTTCTTTAACATTATTTAAATATACTTTTGGGTATAAATTCATAAATTATCTCCTATTCTTTTTTCACTATTATATTATCAATATCTATGTTCTTTGTCAATTTTATTTACAAATATTTTTACTTATTATACAACAATTATATGCAAATAAGCTAAATAAAATTATAGAACAAATTATCCATTCTAATTAGTACTCTTACTAGTTAAAATGGATTTTATTTTTTATGAGTTATTGATTAATTAATAATGTCTTTTACTACTTCACTTGCTATTATTAACCCCGCAACAGATGGTACAAAAGATACACTACCTAAGTTTTCACTTTCTCCTTTTAAGTACTTTGTAAAAGGTTGTTCTTTTGAATAAACTACTTTTAATTTATTTATATTTCTATTTCTTAATTCTTTTCTAATTACCTTTGCAAGAGGACACACTGATGTTTTAGATATATCTGATACTTCTAACATTGTTGGATTTAGTTTATTGGCTGTTCCCATACTTGAAATAACTGGAACACCTATTTTTTTTGAATTTACAATTATCTCTATTTTTGCTGATACTGTATCTACCGCATCAACAATGTATGTAAAAGTGTTATCTATTATTTTATTTTTACTATTTTTATTGTAAAACTCTTTATATATTTGTACTTTTATATTAGGATTAATTTCTAATATTCTATCCTTCATTACTTCTACTTTAGGTTTTCCAATAGTAGTGTGCGTTGCATGAATTTGCCTATTTAGATTGCTAATACTAATTTCATCTTTATCTATTAAAACTAATTCTCCTATACCTACTCTTGCTAAAGCTTCGCAAACAAAAGAGCCAACTCCACCAATTCCAAAAATTCCTATTTTAGATTTTTTTAATTTTTCTAAATTTTCTCTACCAATTAGTAATTCTGTCCTAGAAAATTGATTTTCCATGCTTTCTCCTTTAATATAACTATATGTCCTTTTTGGTTTATCGTTTTGATACTTTTTAGTCTTGTTCAAATATTGTTTTTAAAATTCCTTTACTAATTAGTTCTGAAAATATATTTTTTAGAACTAATAATATTATTGGCCCTAACATAAGACCTAAAATCCCAAATATTTTAGAGCCTGTATACATTGCAAGAAGTATAAAAATTGGATGTAACCCCATTTGTTTACTAATCATTTTTGGCTCTAATAGATTTTTTATAATAGCCCATATTATCCACAATATTCCTACACTAATTGCTTCTGGAATATTCCCAATTATAACTAAATATACAGTCCATGGTATCATTACAGCTCCTGCACCAAATATTGGAAGCAAGTCAACAAACCCTATAAATAGTGCCATAATTATTGGAAACTCTATTTGTAAGCCAACCCAGTCCATAATGGTTAATCCTACAAAAACAAGTATAAAACATAAAAAAGATAATTTAGCTTCTGCTTTTATATATTCTAATGTCACACTAAATGTTTCTTTAAATATCATTTTTATTTTTTCTATCCATTTACTTGGTATGTGTTTTTTACAAGTATTAATTATGTATTCTCTATCAAAGCATATAAATACTACTGCAAGAATTGTAACAAATATAAATGTAATACTTCCTGGTAAAGCACTTATAGTATTTATTAAGCCTGTAAAAAAGTTTCCTAAAAACGTTTTTGCACTCTCTAATATTCCGCTATATGACTTTTCAGCAATACTAATAACTTCTTGTGGTATTTGTATTCTTCCTTCTTGTATGTCTGTTAATATATTCATTCCATAATTATAAGCATTTGTAGCATATACATTCAAATTATCTATTAATTTAATAGACTCTGATACTATGCTAGAAATAAGTAATGTTAATATAATTGTTATTAATAAAACTATTATTAACAAAGATATTGTACTTGCTAGTTTCCTTTTCATTTTACATTTTTTCATAAATAGTCTAATTAGTGGCTCTGCAATACTTGCTATTATTAGTGCTATAACAAATGGCATATAAAATACTGCTAATTTATATAATCCAAATATTAGTAAAATAATAAAAGCAAATATTGCAAACTTAGAAAATATTTTCAAATAATACTTCGTTTTTTCTTCCATATATTTCCTCATTTATTCAAATATTTTTTCAAATTCCTCTGCTGTAACAGTTTCTTTTTGTAATAATAATATAGCAAGAGTTTCTAATTTATCTACATTTTTTGTTAGTATATTTGTTGCCTTTTTGTAAGCTTCATCAATTAAAGTTTTTACTTCTATTCCTATTACATCTTCAATATCTTGTCCAAATACTTCTAAATTTTCTTTATCTTCTAATGAGATTGGTCCTAACTTTTCACTCATTCCATAAACAGTTACCATATCTTTTGCTATTTGTGTTGCTACTTGTATATCATTTCTTGCTCCTGTTGATATGTCATCTAAAGCTAATTTTTCAGCAGCACGTCCACCTAGCAAGCCTACTAGTCTTTCTTCTAGTTCAGTTTTTGACCTATAAAATTTATCTTCATTTGACTTATACATTGTATATCCACCAGCCATACCTCTTGGTATTATTGATATTTCTTTTAATGGATCTCCTGTATTTAAAAACCTTCCTACTATAGCATGTCCTGCTTCATGAAAAGCTGTTAATTTTTTCTCTTTATCTGATACTACTCTAGATATTTTTTGTAAACCTACTGTAACCTTTTTTATTGCTTCTTCTATATCCTCTTGCTTTATCTCTTTATGCTTGTTTACTGTTGCAATAATTGCTGATTCATTTAAAATGTTTGCAAGTTCTGCTCCTGTAAAACCTGCAGTATCTTCAGCTATGCTCTTTAAAGTTACATTACTTGCAAATTTTTTATCTTTTGAATGTATTTTTAATATTTCTTCTCTTCCTTTTACATCTGGAGTATTAATAGTTATTTGTCTATCAAATCTTCCTGGACGAAGCAAAGCTTTGTCTAGCATTTCTGGTCTATTGGTTGCTGCAAGAACAATTACTGTTTCATTTTTTTCAAATCCATCCATTTCTACAAGTAATTGATTTAATGTTTGATTATTTTCAGATTCAGCACCACTATTACTTGTACGTCTTGAGCCTATTGCATCTATTTCATCTATAAATACTATACATGGTGAAATTCTTCTTGCTTTTTCAAAAAGTTTTCTTACTCGTGATGCACCAAGTCCTGCAAACATTTCTATAAATTCAGAGCCACTCATTGAAATAAATGGTACACCCGCTTCTCCTGCAATGGCTTTTGCTATTAAAGTTTTTCCTGTTCCAGGTTTACCATATAGCAAGATTCCTCTTGGTATTTTAGCCCCCATATCTTGAAAACGTTTTGGCTCTTTCAAAAAGTCTACTATTTCAACTAATTCCTTTTTCTCTTCATCTAGTCCTGCTATATCACTAAATTTTACATCACTTTTGTTTTCTTCTCCATCATATACTTTTCCTTTATCTCCAAGTCCTTGCATTTTAAATATTAAAACAAATAGTGCAAGCATTAATAAAGTAGGTAATAAACTTAATAATGTAGATGGTATTTTTAAGAAAATATTTTGTTGGTTTTGAATTAATTCAATTTCATTGCCTTCTTGTACTTTTTGCTGTACTAACTCAATAAAAGCTTGTGTACTAGGAACTATTGCATTTTTTTCTTCTTCTTCACCTTTTAGTTTTACTTTAATAGAAGTACTTCCCACTGTCATTTCTATTTTTTCTACTGCTTGTTCATTTATTTGTTTAATTAACTCTGTATATGAAATATTTTTTTCTTCATCTTTGTTATTATTATTAATCATATTTAGTAATAATACGCCTATAATTACTAATAATATTGCTGTTATTCCTATAGAAATATATAAATTTCTTTTATTAGAATTCTTTTTATTGTTTTTAGTATTGTCCATTTACTTTTCCTTCCTATTATAAATCTAATTACTGTGGTGCTAATCCTTCATCTCCCACATTTCCATCTTTTTGTTTTTTATCTTCTTTTTTATTTTCCTTCTTTTCTTCTGGCTCTTTAGTATCTTTAGGCTCTTTCTTTTTTTCTTCTTCTTTTTTACGTTCTTGTTCTTTTAATTCTTCTCTTACTTTTTCTTGTTCTTCTACTATTTTCATTAGTTCTGCTTGTTTATTAATTAAATCTGCTTTTATCATTAATATTGCTACAATCATATAAATATATGATATTGTTGTATACATCCATTGGAAATATTGAATTGTAAATCCAGTAAATGCATTTACTACTATATATATTAAATTTAATATTATTGGCAAAGTTAGTGCATAAACTCCCATATTAAATGTTGCTTTATATCTAAGTTTAATTCCAACAATTCTTGCAAAAATAAATCCTAAAACTCCAAGCATAACTACATCTATTAATGTGCTTGTAAAATATATAATAAACATATATAGAAATACAACTATAAAGAAACTAATATATAGGTTTATTTGGTTAATGCTTTTTATTAAACTTAATACATCTTCTTTATTAAATTCATTTATATTATAATTTTGTGCTATATCTTCATACTTATATTCCATACTCTGGCTTAACATTTCATTTTTATAAATTACTTTGTTGCTTAAAATTATTATTCCATTTTCATATTTACTTATTTCGTCTTTATATTTTTCTATATTTTCTTCTGTTGCCTGTGTATTAATTATAGCAATTGGCATAAGTTCATCTTCATTTTGAAGTATGATTTCTTCTCCAAAATTTACACTTAAATTATTTTCTTTATATGTTACTTCATTAATATTTTCTTCAAAATAGTTTACTGCATTATTTACAGAAACACCAAATTTATATGTGAATGTAATGCTTATAATTGCTGTAAAAATTACCATTATTAAAGCTAAATATTTTACTGCCTTACCAACTGTTTCGGTTGCAAAAAATTGATACTTTTCAAAATCCTTTATACTTAATATAATTCTTTTAAAAAAACTTACTTTTTCTTCTTTATCTTGCATTGTATTTCTCCTTTATATATAACTAATCTCTTGATTATAATTTTTCTATAATTATACCATCTTTCTGATCTTTTATATTATATCCCATTTTATTTATTTCATCTCTCAATTTATCTGATAATTCCCAATTTTTATTTTCTCTTGCTTGTTTTCTTTTTTCTACAAGTTCCATTACTTCATTTGGAATTTCTTCTTTATTTTCTTCTAGTTGGTCTATTTTTATTCCTAATACAGTATCAAATTTTAATAAAAGTTCAGCTAATTTTTTAGATTTTAAATTATATTTTGCAACCTCCCATACAACACTCATTGCAAGTGGCATGTTTAAATCATCATTTATTGCTTCATGAAATCTATTTTCAAATTCATTAATTATTTCTTCATTTACATCATCATTACCTTCTAAATGCTTTTTATATGCTTCTTTTAATTTAGTTAAAGCTTTATTAGAAGCATCTATAGCTTCCCAAGTAAAATTAAGTTTATTTCTATAACTTGCTGAAAAACAAAATAACCTATATGAAAGTGGAGAATATCCTCTTTTTATAATATCACTTAGTAAATATACATTTCCTAAGCTTTTAGACATTTT
>CALXRX010000022.1 GCA_944390975.1 uncultured Clostridia bacterium
TAATATCACTTAGCAAATATACATTTCCTAAGCTTTTTGACATTTTTCCGCCATTTATTAATAAATATTCTCCATGTATCCAAAATCTAGCTGGATTTTTTCCTGTTAATCCTTTACTTTGTGCAATTTCGTTTTCATGATGTGTAGGTATTAAATCTATTCCACCTGTATGGATATCAAATTCTTTTCCTAAATATTTTTTACTCATTGCAGAACACTCAATATGCCATCCTGGATAAGATAACCCCCAAGGACTATCCCATTTCATTAAATGATTTTTTGGTGCTTTAATCCATAACGCAAAATCATATGGGTTTTTCTTTTCTTTATCAACCTCTACTCTTGCTCCTTCTTTTTGCTCTTCAAGATTAATTCCAGATAGTACACCATATTCATCTAGTTTAGAAACGTCAAAATAAATTGCTGTAGATGTTTCATAAGCATAACCTTTTCTCATTAGTTCTTCTACAAATTCTAACATATCATTAATATGATCTGTTGCTTTACAAATTATTTCTGGCATATCTATATTTAAGTCTTTTAAGTCTTTTAAAAATTTTTTTGTATAAAATTCAGCAATTTCTAGTGGAGTTTTTCCCTCTTCTTTTGCAGACTTAATCATTTTATCTTCGCCTTCATCTGCATCTGAAACTAAGTGTCCAACATCAGTTATATTCATTACATGTTTTAAAGTGTAACCATTATATTTTAAACATCTTCTTAAAACATCCATAAATATATTAGTCCTCATATTACCTATTGTTGCATCTTTGTATACAGTTGGTCCACAAGAATAAATTCTTACTTCATTACCGTTTATTGGTTTAAAAATTTCTTTTCTTTTGGTAAGAGTATTATATAATTTTAGTTCCACTAGCTTTCCACCTTTCATATATTTTAAATATAAACTGGGCAGACAGGTCTGCCCTACAATAAATTAACTTATTGTTTATTATTAGTGCTTTTATTATTTTTGTTGTTATTATTATTTGTTGTTCCTGAAGTTGGTTGTGTAGAAACATTGTTCTTGTTATTATTACTACTACTTCCATTATTATTATTTGTATTACCATTATTTGTATTTGTGTTTGTGTTTGTATTGTCGTTATTATTGCTTGTAGATTTTACTACTTTTACTGTTCTTGTTGCTGTTCCTACATTTCCAGCTGTATCTGTTGCACTGTATGTTATTGTATAAGTTCCTTCCTTAGAAGTATCTACTTTTTCAACTACTTTTCCATCTTTTTTTACTTCAACTTTTATTTTACTTGTTAAGTCTCCATCTACATTATCTGTTGCTTTTGCACCTTTATCTTCATATTTTTCATTTAATTTTACAGTTACAGTTGCACTTCCTTCTATTTTTACAACTGGTTTTTCTTTATCTGCTGGTTTTGTATGTACATCACAATTTTCAGTTGGTGCCATGTATTGGGCATCTGCTGCACTTTTCCATGATGTATCTGTATCACTATTAGGTCTAGTTATAAATACTTTTTCTTCAACATTTGTACAATATTCAGTTGCTATTTTTCCAGTATCTTTACAAATTTTTAATTTTACATGTGTACTACATGTTTTTGATGGTACTGTTCCTTTTACAAATATTTCAGAATATGCTCTTGAGCCTCTTTGGTCTTGACTACATAAATCATTTGCAAGTAATCCAGAGTCTTTACATACTGTTGCAGAAACAATTCCACTTGGTTTTGTAAAGCTTTTTGACTCTAAATCTTTATGAATAGCTTTCATAATAGGTGACCAAATTTTTAAAGCTACATTTCCTGTTATTTTTCCTGTATAATGAATTGCTTCATCTGTACCATCATACCCAAATACTGTAGCTGCTGTATAATATGGAGTAAATCCACAAAGCCATCTATCTGCATAATCATTTGTTGATCCTGTTTTTGCTCCTACATCCATACCAGAAATTTTAGCACTTCCTGCTGTACCTCCGCTTCCTTCTACTGGACCTTTTAAAATAGTTTGTAAAATATATGCATTTTGCTCTGAAAGAATTCTTTCTCTTCTTTGATTTGCTTCTACAATAACATTATTGTTAGAATCTACTACTTTAGTGTAGAATGTTGGCTCTATATATTCTCCACCATTTGCAATCATTGCATAAGCCGCTGCCATATTTAGAGGTGATTGCATTTTATCTGTTCCACCAAGTACAAGTGATAATGCTTCTGTTTGGTTTTCCATATCTAAGCCCATTCTACTCATATATTCTATAGAAGTTTTTGGTGTTAGTTTTTGAAGTAATTTTACTTCTGGAAGGTTTGCAGATATGGTAATCATTTGTCTAATATTAAGTAATCCTTTATATCCAGAATATGAATTATGTGGTGTATATGATCCGTAAGATTTAGGTGTATCATCATATACTGATGCTGCTGTAATAATTCCTTCTTGCAAACTTGGTGCAATTGTTGCAAGTGGTTTTATTGCAGATCCTGGTTGTGCTACTACACCTTCTGTAGCTCTATTTGTTCCAAATGCAACAGTTTTTTCACCTAATCCTCCTGCACATCCTACAACATATCCTGTATATTGATCAATTATTACCATTCCAGCTTGTGTATGTTCGTGTTTTAAATTTCCATCTGCATCTTTTTCTTTTCCTTTTGCTATATATGTTGTTTTGTTAAACTCTTCTTGAACTGTTGCTTGAATAGATTGATCTTGTGTTGTATATATTGTATATCCTCCACCATATAATCTTGCCTTTGCTGTATCTCTATCTAATCCTTTTTCTTCTACCATTTGATCTAAAATTTGGTTAATTGCTGATTCTGTATGCCAATCTAAGTTAGTTCCACTTGAAACTGTTCCTTCTTTAAAGTTTAAACCTGCATCTACTTCTGCAATAGCTTGGTTATACTGTTCTTCTGTTAGTTTTCCTAATTCTTTCATTTTATTAATAACAATTTTAGTTCTTGAATTAATTTTTTCTGTATTAGGTGTTTCCTTAAATGGATTATATGTATTTGGTGCATTATTAATACCTGCTAAATATGCAGATTCTGCAATACTTAGTTCTGCTGGTTTTTTATCAAAATAATATTTTGAAGCAACCTGTACACCATGTATGTTCTTTCCTCCACCACCTAATGGAATAATATTTAGGTAAGCTTCCAATATTTGGTCTTTTGACATTACTCTTTCTACTTGGTATGCTCTAACAATTTCTTTTACTTTTCTAGTCCAATCTCTTTCATTTTCTTTTGTTGCATTTTTTATTAATTGTTGTGTAATTGTACTACCACCATATGATGATTCTCCTCCACGAAGTATGTATTGAACTGTTGCTCCTGCTGTTCTCATAATGTCAACTCCATTATGTGAATAGAAACGTTCATCTTCTATTGATACAAATGCTACTGGTAACCATTCTCCCATTTCTTGTAAACTTATAACTTCTCTATTTTCTTCTCCATTAAGAGTTACAATTGTATTACCATCTTTATCTACTACTACTGAATTTCTGTTTTCTATTGTTAGCTCATTTATATCAAAATCGTTTCCAAATAATCCAAATACAACTCCTGCAAAAACTCCTGCTACTATTATTACTCCAATTATAAATAATCCTAGTAGAATTTTTAATGCTAACATTAATTTAGGATGTTTTCCTTTTTTCTTCTTACTTTTTTTATTTATATCTTTCTCTTTAACGACTTTTACTCTTTTAGTTTTTTCATTTTCATTTGATTTTTTTGTACCCTTTTTATTACTCATTAAAAATATCCTCCTTTGTAATATAAAAGTCCATGCAAACATTATATTACAAATATGAAAAAATTAAAAGTATTTTAAGAAAATTTTAAGTATATATATTTTTTTGTTTTTTTCATCATTTATAGACATTTTATAAATAGTTTTTGTTTTTTTTGAAAAACTATTTAATATAATTAAATTTTTTAGGAGGAGTTAAAGTGAATCAAATACTATTTTGCAAAAATAATGAAAATAATTCTACTACAATGCAACAAAGTAAAGATACTAAAAGTAATAAACTCAAAAAAACTTCTTTTTTAAAATTTCAATTCATTATATGCACAATAATTGCTATATTTTTTTCTGCCTATTATGGATATTCTTTATATGATAAAAATAAAAAAGAAAATATTTCTGAAAAGTTAATTGATAATTTTAATATAGCAAATTTATATGCTAATAATAACTATAATTCTACTAGAGTTTCTAACCAAAATACTTATCTAACAGATGAAAATAAATTTAGTGTTATTGGTTTAATAGAAATTAATTCAATTGGTCTAAACTACCCTATTATTTCAACATTTAATTATGATTTGCTTAAAATATCTCCATGTAGATTTTTTGGTCCTATGCCAAATGAAGTTGGTAATTTGTGCATTGCTGGTCATAATTATAATAATTATAAATTTTTTAGTAAATTAAAGAATTTAAAAATTGGGGATGTAATAAATATATATGATTTAACTGGGAATAAGGTTGCTTATTCTGTTTATAATAGTTTTGAGACAGATTATGATGATTTGAGTTGTATAAATCAAGATACAGATGGAAAAAGAGAAATTACTTTAGTTACATGTAATAATATAAAAAATAGAAGAAGAATTATTAAAGCAACAGAAAAAGTATAAGCTTTAACTTATACTTTTTCTGTTGATATTGTTAGTTTTTTTATTTATTATATGTTTTTATAATCTCTAATTTTTTTATAAGCATATACTGCTGAAACTGCAAATATTGCTATAATTAGTATCATTGCATAATCGTTTGCACCAGTTTGTGGTAAATTTTGTGTTACATTATATGTGCTTGTATTTCCTGTTGTATTTCCTACAGTATTTATTGTAGTTATTGTGTTTGGTGTGTCAGTAGTATTTGTTGTATTAACTGTGTTTATAGTATTTGAATCTGTTATAAGAATTGTATCATCATTTGTAGCAAATACTACACTTGCTCCTAATAAAACAGTTACTACTAATAATAAAAATATTTTCTTTAAATTTGTCATATGAATTCCCTCACTTACTATTTATTTTACTATTATTATTCTTAATCTATAATTATTTATACTACATTTTTTATTTATTTGCAATACTTTTTTTGGTTTTTTATGATTTTTATTCAAAATGTAATATATTTGTAGTATAATAGTAACATTAAAAAAGGAGTTATTATGGGACAGAAATATATTAATAAATTAGAATTTAATAAAATACTTGATATTCTAACTAATTTTTGTATAACTAATATTGGAAAAAATTTAGCAAAAAATTTACAACCTTGTAATAATAAGGAAATGGTTTCTAATTTACTAAAAGAAACTACAGAAGCAACAAGTTTAATATATAAAAAAAGTTTTCCTGAAATACTTCCTATTTCAGATATGGACTATATTTCTAAAATTTTAGAAAGCATGGGAACTTTAAATAATAAATCTTTACTTGAAGTTGCTAAAATTTTAAAACTATCTTCAAATTTAAAAAATTATTATAATGAAAATGTAGAAGACTTCTCTTTTCCTATTTTAGAAAAATATTTTTCTATGTTATATACAAATTTGAATATTCAAGAAACTATACAGCATTGCATTTTAGATGAAGATACTATTGCAGATGATGCATCAAAGGAATTATTTAATATTAGAAAAAAGCAAAAAAACTTAGAGGATAGCATAAAAAACAAATTAAATTCATTTATGCATTCTCAAACATACTCAAAATATATTCAAGAAAACTTAATTACAATACGAAATGATCGTTATGTAATTCCTATAAAAGAAGAATTTAAGAATATGATAAAGGGCTTTATACATGATATTTCTTCAAGTGGCTCTACTGTTTTTATAGAGCCTATTAGTATTTTTGAATTAAATAATGAAATTTCAAGCCTAAAAGCTGATGAATATAAAGAAATAGAAAAAATATTATCACATCTTACTGCTCTACTTTATCCTATAATTGATGAATTAAAAAATACTACCCAAATAATAGGAACGCTAGATTTTATATTTGCAAAAGCAAAATATGCATTAAAAATAAATGCTATAGAGCCAGAAATTAATGATAATAAATTTATTAATTTAATAGGTGCAAGACATCCCCTTTTAGATGAAAACTTTGTTGTTCCTATTGATATAAGTATTGGAATTAGTTTTTCTACTTTAGTAATTACAGGGCCAAATACTGGCGGAAAAACTGTAACCTTAAAAACGGTTGGTTTACTTACTTTAATGGCTTGTAGTGGACTTCATATTCCAGTAAAAGAACATAGTAGTATATATGTTTTTGATAATATTTATGCTGACATTGGTGATGAACAAAGTATACAAGAATCATTAAGTACATTTTCAGCACATATGCACAATATTATTGAAATATTAAACAATTCAACCTCTAATAGTCTAGTTCTTTTAGATGAACTTGGCTCTCGGTACTGATCCTATTGAAGGTAGCAGTTTAGCAATTAGCATTTTAGAAACCTTTTTTAATAAAGGTGTGCTTACTATTGCTACTACTCACTATCCAGAAATAAAGAATTATGCTTTAGTTAATGATGGTTTTGAAAATGCTAGCTCTGAATTTGATTTAGAAAATTTAAAACCAACATATAAATTATTAATAGGCATTCCTGGTAAAAGTAATGCATTTGCTATTAGTCAAAAATTGGGATTAGACCAAGCAATTATTAAAAGAGCCAGTTCTTTTATTAGTTCAGATAATATTAGTATTGAAGAATTATTAAAAAATATATATGATGATAAATTGACTATTGAAAAAGATAAAGAAAATATAGAGAAAAATCTTGCACAAATTGAACTTTTAAGAAAATCTTTGGAAAATGAAAACAATGCCCTAAGAGAAAAAGAAAAAACAATTATTGAAAATGCCAAATCTGAAGCTAGAAAAATTTTATTAGATGCAAAACAAAAAGTAAGTGATGCAATTCAAGAAGTTAATAAAGCTTATAATAATGTAGGTAATACCTCTATTAAATCTTTAAATAATATAAGGAATAATTTGAATAATTCCATAAAAGATACTATTTCATTATCTGAAAATGAAGAAGTACAATCTTTATCTAAAGATGATATATTTGTTGGTATGAAAGTTAATGTTACTAGTTTAGGTCAATGTGGAACAATTATTTCTTCTATAAATAAATCAAATCAAGTGCAAGTACAAATTGGTAATGCTAAATTTATGATTAATATAGATAAGCTTACAAAATCTAATAATAACAATACAAAAAAGAAAAACTCTAATAGTACTACTTCATATAAAACTAACAAATCTAGAAATGCTACTACTGAAATTAATGTAATTGGATATAATGTTGAAGAAGCAATTTTTGCAATCGATAAATATTTAGATGATTGTTCTTTAGCAAAACTAAAAACTGTTCACATTGTACATGGTAAAGGTACTGGTATTTTAAGAAAAGGTATTCATAATTTTTTGAAAACTAATTCACATGTTAAAAATTTTAGATTAGGTACTTTTGGTGAAGGTGAAATGGGAGTTACTGTTGTAGAACTAAAATAATTAATTAATCCTTAAAAAACGCAAAGTTTATAATTTAAACTTTGCGTTTTAGTTTTGTTAATATATATATCTATGTTTATAAAATTCAAATAAATTTATATTAATACTTTTTAAAAATGTTTTCCTCTTCTCTTACTTTTTTTGTCTTCCTCTCCTAATGTTTCAAATTCTTCATTATTATCTTCTTTTATTGGCTCTATTTCTTCTGTTTCTTTAAATTTCTCTAATACATCTTGTTTTTCTTCATTCTCACTTTCAAATCCTATATCAGCATATGGAATTGAAGAAAATTCTCCATTTTTATTTTCAGTATATCTATATTCCATAACTCCAAATACCACACCAGCTATTGCTATTATAGATGTAAATATAACAATTAAAATTTTTGATACACTTAACTCTTGCTCAACTTCTTGTGGTGTTTGGCTTATTTCCATTGGTGCCACTGCTGCAACAGCTTCTGTTTCTTTTGGTTGTTTAACAACTGTAATTTGGTATGTTGCTGTCTTTTCACCATCTTTAGATTTTACAATTATTGTTATAATATTTTCACCATCTACTAATTCTTCATTTCCTGTAATTTCTACTGTAAAATCATCTTGTGTTCCTACTGCTTCTATATCTAATTTAGTAATATCATTTTGTTCAGGTGTTAAGTTTAATGTGTATTCGTACACTTCACTTGAAAATTCTGGAGTTATTGCTAAATCTACTTTTTCTTCTTCTTCAGATATTACTCCTTTTATAGATAAACTTTTTAATAATACTTTTACTTCTTCTTCCTCTGGCTCTTCTTCTTTTTCCTCTATAACATTAGGTTTTGTATCTTCTTCTGCTAGCCTTGGAACTCTTACTGTATAGGTTTGTGTTGCTCCACTTTCAGCTGTTACTTTAAGTGTAAATGAATTTGTTGTCCCTGCTTTTAGGTCTTTCGTTCCAACACCTGTTACAGTTGCTTTTGAATCATTAGTTTGTGCTTCTATTTTTATTGAAGAAGTACTTGCACTTACACTTGATACAGTAAAATCTGTTTTAGGATTACTATATTTTTTGCCTCCAACAGTTATAGATTTTAAAGTTGCATCTGTTGATTTAGAGTTATTTTGTGTTGGAGGTGGTGTAACTACTTTTTCTTTAACTGTTATATTTACTGATTTACTATCAGTTACCTCTTTTTCACCTGCCATGTCAGAAACATCATTAGTTTTTATTGTTATTGTAGCTGTACCCGCTTTCTTCGCTGTTAATGTTATTGACACAGATGTGTTTTCTATCCATTCAGATGCACTACTAACACTTACTACACTAGAATCAGATGAACTTATTGAAAAACGTCCTACACATTCATTTGCAGTAATACTTAATGTAGTAGTATCTCCTACGGTTAATTGAGTACTTTTTGCACTAGCTGAAATTCCAGCTGCAAAACTCATATTGTTAAATCCTAATATAGCAACAAATACTAGTGCTAGAATAATTATTAATTTTATTTTCAAACTTTTAGACATGTTTTTTCTTCCTTTCTCTTAAGTTTAATTGCATTTTGTTAAATATTTATTTGCTACATAGCCTATTGTTCCATTGGCTCTTTTAATTTTTGCCCAAGTATATCCATCAGCAGTTTTTACTTCAAACACTTCTACTGTAACTATTTCATTTAATGATAAAGTTCCAATTGAACTTGATGAAGTTGTAGGGCTACTTCTTAAATTAACTCCTGTACCATTTACATAATATGATGTAGGTGCATTTTTATCTATTGCACTTGGTAAATCGTTTGCATTTGGCATATTATTATATACAGGTATTATAAAGTTCAATGATATATCTAAAATATTATTCTTTGCATATGTATTATATAACGTTTTAGCTTGACTAGATGGATCTTGAATATTTGTCATATATTGATGCCAGAAAGTTCCATTAGATGCATCATCTACAACATCCCACTTATAGAAATATGCTGTATTTTGTCCAACTCCAATGTATGAATCTGCAAGGAATTTTGCTCCCTCAACTATTGATATGTATTGATTATTCCATCCTTTTTCTTTTGCATATTTTAGTCCATTTTCAATTGCATTTCCTCCATCGCTTGCTCCAACATTGAAGAAATTATAATATCCTTCATAACCTGGATATGTACCGCTTACAGAACTACTTCCTTGTCTTCCAACTTCTTGTATAATTTTAATTGCTATACTATATGGACTTATTCCTGCTTCTTTTGCTGCTTCCATAATTATATCTGCATATGACATTGTTATTTGAGATGTTCCATTATTTTCTTGTATTGTTATTGGAGTTGAATTCATAATATAGTTCTTTATTTTCATATAGTCTGTTGATTTTACTTCTCCATCATTATTTACATCTGCTGCTAATTTTTGTAATTCATTTAATTGAGTTTCATTCATAATGAAATTTTTAATTTTCATATAATCTGTTGATTTTACTTCTCCGTCACCATTTACATCTCCAAGCACTCCTAAAGTATATGTAACATTTTTTGCAGTATCTGTAAATTTATATCCTGTTATTGCTTTTTCAGTATTAGCTACTTCTTTTCCATCTGATTTAACTACTTTATATTTTTCTATTTTTAATGTACTTGCAACTTCATTTAGCTTAGTACCTGGTGTAACCATTATATATGAGCCATTTATTTTTGCCTTTACTGATATTGTTTGGTTTTCCCCTGCTATTGTTATTGTTTTATCCATAAATGTCCCTTTTAAAATGCTTTGAACTCCTTCTTTAGTATATGCAGAAGAGTTATATGACATTTCTAAAAATTGAAAAATTCCTGATTCTGTTAAGAAATTTCTTGGATCTGCAAAATACTCAACAATATCTTTTGAAGCACATGTATACCCACTAGCTGTTTTTCCACAGCTATCTTTCCATAAGCTGTCTGACGAATTAATTACTGTATTTCTAAGGTGAGCAGAAGTTTCATTCTGGATAAATTCATTCCATGTCATTCCCGTATTAAAAGCTGTAAAATTCCAATTTGGATGTATTTCAGAAAGTTTCTTTAAATATACTTGATAGCTTTCTGGAAATGCATCTATTCCTGTTTTTGTACTTTGTGTATAAGCCGCTTTAGAAACTTGGCCAATTCCTAATAGGCTATAAGAACATATAAAAGTTATTAGTATTGTTACAATCATTTGTTTAATTAGTCTGGATTTCTGTATATTTTTCAACATATTCCCCTCCAAATTCATTTGTAAAATTATCCTATTTTGGCATAAATAGTATATCATTGTTCTAAAATGTAAGTCAATGGATTTCAAGATTGTAATATAAATGTAATATAAAAATAAAAAGCTAGTACTTTTACATTTTTATTTAATTATTTATTCCTATAGACTATTTATATTTTTCTTAAAAATTCCCCTAGACATCGTCTAGGGGGATCTATTCATTATTTTTAGTTACCATCTTCTATCTATTTTCTTTCATATATTTTCTAATTAGAACAAAAATTATTCCACCTGTTCCTAACACAATTATTATGCAAAATACAATATTTCCTACACTAATTTTACTTTCTTGCTGTTCTTCTTCTATTTCATCTTGTACTAAATTAATTAATTCTATTTCTTGTTGTTCTTCCTCTAGTGTCTTTTTGTATAAATTTATTACATAATCTTTTGTTGTAACTCCATCTTTTGCAATGACACTAATCGTAATTATATTTTCACCAAACTGTATATTATCCGTTCCTTGTATATTTACTTGTGCATCTTCAATTTGGGGAACAGCTAAAATATTTAGTGTTTCATGTGAGCTTCCTATTGTAGCATTATATTGTATTATATCTGTATTAAATTCTGGCTCTAAAGTAACATTTTCTATAGCTAAATTCTCTAAATTTGCATTTGCAAGTTCGGGATTATCTGTTTTAGTAGCATGAATAGTATAAGTTTTTGTTGTTTTATTATCTTGTGCTGTAACTTTTATTGTTATATTATTTAAGCCTGTTTTCAAATTTGTATTTCCTGATATATTTACTTTTGCATTACTATCTTCTGGTATTGCATTTATGCTTATACTATCTACATTATTTTGAACTACAATATTATATGTTGTTGTATTTTTATTAAAAGCTGGACTAAGCCCTTCTACACCTAAATGTAATTCCTTTAAATTTGCATTTGTGCTAACTGTTTGTGTAGTTCCTCCTGTAGATGTAGAGCCTCCACTTGGTTTATTTTGTGTTCCGCTTTGATTACTTCCACCTGTTGTACCTGAATTTGTACTACCTCCAGATGTTGTTCCACTGCTTCCGCCTGATGTTGTACCTCCCCCAGAAGTTCCACCAGATGAACTACCTCCTGTACTTCCACCTCCTGTTGTGCCTCCGCTTGAGGGTGGTGTTGTTGTTTTTTCTTCTATTGTAACACTTGTTCCTGAAAAACTTGGATTAACAGGTGTTTCATCTGGTGTATAAAAATCTCCACTTACTGAAAAAGACGCTTTCCCTGCTTGTTTTGCTCTAAACCTAAATGTAACTAGTGTTCCATTTGTTTTAGGATTACTACCACCTGTTGGATCTGTCCAAGTATATATAGCCCTACCATTTGAAAAACTTGTATTACTTGGTCCAGAAACATATTCCACTTTGCTTGTGTCTACTGTTACTCTGGCAGTTAGTGTTGCCACTGATGCTCCACTTAAATTTACACTAACTGTAAATTCATCCCCTACATTAACTGTAGATTTACTTGCAGATAAGCTTATTGTTCCAGCAGCGTTTACCTTATTTGCAAATAACAATAATGTTATAAAAAATAACGTAGTTAAACATATTTTTATTTTCTTCATGCCTTATTTCAACCCTTCCTATTCAAAATTATTTATTCATAAAGTTAATATATTTAAAGTTCATTCTATAAGTACTTAATAGATATGTAATTGTATATAAATATTGTAGAACAATGAGGAGCCATAAGTGGGGACCAATAGAAACTGTTAAAATGTGCAAACATTTTATACAGTTTCATTGGGGAATGGCGACTGTTCAAAATATTTATATACAATTACATATCTATTTTAAAAAAGTAAAATATACTGAACAGTAATAAACTTTATTATAAATTAAAACTTGCATCATTGTTGTATATAACTAATTTCTAATATATGCTTTTGTATTTTTAATACATCTAATGAAGAAGGTAAATTACCGTTTTTTGAAATATTTCCAGATTTCAAAAATATTCCTGTTAATAACTTTGTTTCTAATATATGCTTTTGTAATACTAAAACATCAAGTGAATTTATTAATCCGTCGCCATTTAAGTCTCCATATATTATGAATGTATACTTATATATTTCATCCCCATTTTCATCTTTTAATACAAGTTTAGAATCTGTTCCAATTTGGTCTGTATCTGTTAATAAATTGTTTTGGCTATCATAAAATTCCATATTTAAATTTGTATTTATTAAACCTTTTATATCATTTACAGTTGATTTTTCTAAATTAATATTACTTATTTCATCCACTTCAACTCTTAAGCTACTATCTATTTCTAATACAATATTTTGATTTAATTCTTTTACTGTTATTTTACACTTTGCTTCTACATTTTCATTTTTGCTTTTTGCTATAATTTCTGCTGTACCAACTGAACTTCCAGTTATAGTTCCATCTTGTGTAACACTTGCAACTAAATCATTTGTTGACGACCACACTATTTCTTTATTGCTTGCATCTTCTGGAATTATATTAGCTGTTAACTTTGCTGTTCTTCCCACAAAAAGTTCTATTTCTTCTTTTGATAAAGCTATATTTGTAACTGGTGAATATACTGTAATTTCTATTGTATCTTTAACACTTCCATCTAATGTACTTGCAGTTACTGTTGCTTTCCCTGCAGAAATTCCTTTTATTTGCCCATTATTATCTACACTTAAAATATTTTCATCACTTGAACTCCATTTAATTTCTTGGCTAACATCTGATGGCTCTATTTCAATTTTTATATTATTTACGCTTCCTTTATTAATCACATTATTATCTATACTTAATTTTATGCTTGTAATACTTGGGGTAGGTACATCTTTTAAATAGCTTTGAAATACATAACCCACTATTCCATTTTCTAGTTCTACTTTGTCCCATCTTTCACCGGATTGTACACCTTTTTTTATTCTTGTTAATACATCATTTCTATCTACAGTTGTTATTATTTCATATGATGTAGATGGACCAGAACGTACATTTAAGTTTCCAGATACATCAGCATAAACTTTTTGATTATCTGTAACATAATCTGATTCTAAAATATTTGGACTTTCAGTTGCATATTGAGGCATATTTTCATAAACTGGTATAACAAATCCTATTGATGAAGATAACATCCCATTTGATGAATATGCTTTATATATTCCACTAGATTCACTATATGGTGCTAAACAATTTGTCATATATTGATGCCAAAATAGGTTATCTCCTCTATCATCATTTACATCAAATTTTTGAAGGTATAGTGTGTTTTGACCAATTGCTATATAACTACTTCCTATGAATACTGCACCACCTTTTATTGCTCTTTGTGGATCAGTCCATGGTATTATTAAATTTTGTTTTACTTCTTCAGATGCTCCTTTTCCATCTTTTGCAAATTGTAATCCATTTTTTATTGCTCCCATTGGCTCTGTTGAACTTGTTGCTCCTATATTATAGAAATTATATAAACCTTCAAAGCCTGACACAGTTCCGCTTATAGAGTTATGTGTTATAAATGGCCCAACTTCTTGCTTTATTCTTGATGCTAAATGATATGGACTTACACCTGAATAAACTCCTGCATCCCAAATTAAATCTGAATATTTAGAATTCATTGTAACACTCTGCCCTGTAGATGTTTTATATGTTACCGTTCTATTATAAAATTCTGTACCATATAATATTTTTTCAATTCCTTCTTTTGAATTAATTGCTGGATCATATGATAATTTTTCGAACTGAAAAATTCTAACTTCATTTAAAAAATTTCTTGGATCCATTGTATACTCAACAGCTTTTTTTGAAGCATTAACCCAACCTGCATCAATTTCCACATTATATATTCCATTATCTGTACATTTCCAATAATCTGAATATGATATCGGAACTAAATTTTTATCATTTCTATATTCTTGTGAAATTACATAGTTCCAATCAAAACCTGTATATAATGCTGTAAATTCCCAGTTCGGATATTTTTTCTTTAATTCATATAAATATGGTTTATAACTGTCTGGAAAATTTTCAATTCCTTGCTTTTTTATTGATGCCATAGATTTTGTAGAAAATAATATTAAAATAAGTATAAAAAAAGAAAAAAATACTATATATTTAAAGTATGTTTTTTTCACCATAACATTCTCCTTCATATATAGTATTTTCGATTTTTTATATTTTATTCAATTGCATTTTTAATTAAACATAATTTTTTAACATGATTTTGAATCATAATTTTAAAAATATGTTCTTTAAACACCTGTTATTGAAAATCCATTATCTACATGAATAATTTCACCTGTTATTGCACTTGAAAGATTGCTAAATAAAAATGCTGTAGTATCTCCAACTTGATTAATTGTAACATTTTTGTGCAATGGTGCTCTTTGTTCAACAACATCTAATATTGAGCCAAAATCTTTAATTCCTTTTGCAGATAATGTTTTTATAGGACCTGCTGAAATTCCATTAATTCTATATCCATCTTTTCCTAAATCTTTTGCTAAATATCTAATGCTTGCTTCTAATGCTGCTTTTGCTACTCCCATAACATTATATCCTTCAACTACTTTTTCTGAGCCATAATATGTATATGCAACAATGCTTGCACCTTCATTAAGCATTTCTTTTTCTCTTGCCATTCTTGCAATTGCTACTAAAGAATAAGCACTTACATCTTGTGCATGTGCATAGCCATCTCTAGATGTTAAAATAAAATCATTTCTTAAGTCTTCAGTATTTGCATGTGCAATAGCATGTAATAAACCATCTATTTTTCCATGATCTTTCTTTATTTCTTCTAAACAACTATTAATATCTTCATCTATACTTACATTATTACATAAGTATACACTTGCTTTTGGCATGTCTTTTATTAAATCCTTTACTTTTTCAATGCTATCTTCTGAACAAGTACATATAACTTGTGCCCCTTGTTCATATGCTGATTGTACAGCACCCCATGCAATACTCCATTTGTTTCTTACTCCCATAACAACTACTTTTTTACCTTCTAATAACATTTTAAATTTCTCCTTTAACTTTAAAATTTTATTTTTAATATAAATTAAATATTAATTATTTACCTATTAAATTTTTAACACATTGTTCTAAACTTTTTGTATCTATTTTCTACTAGTTCATTTTTAGTTAATTTATTTAATTCTTTTATACTTTTTAAAATGTATGTTTTTAGTTCTTTTGTTACACTTTCAAAGTTTTCTCCTGCTCCACCTTCTGGCTCTTTAATAATTTTATCTATAATTCCAAAATCTTTTAAGTCTTTTGCTGTTATTTTCATATTTTCTGCTGCTTCTTTATTTTTTGAAGCATCCTTATATAAAATGCTTGCAAAACCTTCTGGAGATAATATTGAATAAATTGCATTTTCTAACATTACAATTTTATCACCAACACCTAAAGCAAGAGCCCCCCCACTTGAGCCTTCTCCAATTACTACACATATAATTGGAACTTTTAAATTTGACATACTACAAATATTTCTTGCAATTGCTTCTCCTTGCCCTCTTTCTTCTGCTCCAATACCTGGATAAGCTCCTGGTGTATCTATAAAGGTTATTATTGGTCTATTAAATTTTTCAGCTTGCTCCATTAATCTTAATGCTTTTCTATAACCTTCTGGGTTTGTCATACCAAAGTTTCTTTCCATATTTTCTTTTGTTGTTTTTCCTTTTTGTTGTCCAATTACAGTTACTGTATAGTCTTCAATTTTACCAATACCTCCTATAATTGATTTATCATCAGAAAATAATCTATCTCCATGTAATTCTATAAATTCATTAAAAATATTTTCAATATATTCTAAAGCTTTTGGTCTACTTGCTTGTCTTGCAAGTAAAACTTTATCCCAAGCACTTGTTTTTATTTTAGGCATTTTTTTACCTCCATTAATTATTTGTATTAATATGTAATTTTATTAATTTACTAATTGTTTCTTTCATATCTTTTCTTTCTACTATTTTATCTATAAATCCATGTTCTAACAAAAATTCAGACCTTTGAAAACCTTCTGGTAAAGTTTGTTTTATTGTTTGTTCTATAACTCTTGGTCCTGCAAATCCTATTAGTGCATTAGGCTCTGCTAAAATAATGTCCCCTAGCATTGCAAAACTTGCAGTAACTCCTCCTGTTGTTGGATCTGTAAGAACAGATATATAAAGCAGTCCTGCATCATTATGTCTTGCAATTGCACTAGATGTTTTTGCCATTTGCATTAATGATATAATTCCTTCTTGCATTCTTGCCCCACCAGATAAACAAAACATAATTAATGGTACTTTTCTTTTTATGGATTCTTCTATAGCAAGTGTTATTTTTTCTCCTACAACACTTCCCATACTTCCCATTAAAAAGTTTCCATCCATTACAGCTATTACTACTTCATCACTATTTATTTTGCCAACCCCTGTAACAACCGCTTCTTCAATTTTTGTCTTTTCTTTCAATGCTTCTAACTTTTTAACATATCCATCAAATTTTAGAGGATCTTTTGTGGTTAATCCATTTCCTATTTCTACAAATGTTCCTTCATCTATAATTTGCTTTATTCTTCTTCTTGCAGATAATCTGAAATGTTTTCCACAATTAGGACATACTCCTAAATTTTCATGAAGTTCTTCTTTATATAAAATTTCTTTGCAATTATCACATTTTACCCATTTTCCAACAAGCATGTCTGATGCTTTAAGATTTTTCCTATTTTCTTCTTGAACATTTACTTTTTTAATTTTATCAATAATCATTAATTTATCCCTTTCTTGTTATAATTACTTCTTCTTAAGAAATTCCTTTTCAATAAAAGATGTATCATAATTATTCTTAATAAAATTTTCATTTTCCAATATTTTATATAAAAAGTCTACATTTGTTGTTATTCCTTCAATAGCAAACTCTGCTAATGCACTCTTCATTTTACAAATAGCTTCATTTCTATCTTTACCATGAACAATAAGTTTTGCAAGCATGGAATCATAATTCATTGGTATAGTATAACCTGAATATATTGCTGTATCTACTCTTATTCCATTTCCTCCAGGCAAATGCAACCCTGTTATTGTTCCGGGGCATGGCATAAAGTTTTTATCTGGATTTTCCGCATTAATTCTACATTCCATACTATGTCCATTAAATTTTAGTTCTTTTTGAGTAAAAGACATTTTTTCTCCGCTTGCAATCTTTATTTGTTCTTTTATAATATCTATTCCTGTTACCATCTCAGTTACTGGATGCTCTACTTGTACTCTTGTATTCATTTCCATGAAATAGAAGTTTTTATTTTTATCAACTAAAAATTCAATAGTTCCTGCATTTGTATACCCTATTTTCTTTACTGCTTCTACTGCAACTTCTCCCATTTTTTTTCTAAGTTTACTATCTACTATTAATGATGGGGTTTCTTCTATCATTTTTTGATTTCTTCTTTGTACAGAACAATCTCTTTCCCCTAAATGTACAACATTTCCATGCTCATCTGCAAGTATTTGTATTTCTACATGTCTTGGGTTTTCTATAAATTTTTCTAAGTATAAGCTGTCATCATTAAAAGAAATTTTTGCTTCTTGTTTTACTAATTCATATTGTTTTATAAGTTCTGTATCGTTATATGCTATACGAATGCCTTTACCTCCACCACCTGCTGATGCTTTTAATATAATTGGATATTTAATTTTATTTGCAATTTCTAATGCTTCTGCTAATTTATAAACTAGCCCTTCAGAGCCAGGTACAACCGGCACCCCTGCATTTTTCATTGTTTCTTTTGCTTTTGATTTATTTCCCATTAGGTCAATCATTTTATAATTTGGTCCTATAAATTTTATACCTATTTCGTCACAAATTTTTGCAAATGCACTATTTTCAGATAAGAAACCAAATCCAGGATGTATACTATCACATCCTGTTAAACATGCCGCTTCTATAATAGCTTTTATATTCAAATAACTTTTTGCTGAACTTGCAGGTCCAACACATACTGCTTCATCTGCTAAGCTAACATGTAAAGCTTTTTTATCTGCTTCTGAATATATTGCAACAGTTCTAATTCCCATTTCTCTACATGCTCTAATAATTCTAACTGCAATTTCTCCACGATTTGCTACTAATATTTTCTTTAACATATCTGCCCTCCTATACAATAGCAAAAGTTAATTCACCCTTGGTTACAACTTTTCCATCAACTGTAGCTATAGCTTCACCTACACCAATAGGCCCTTTTTTCTTAATTATTTTTACTTCTAATTTTAATACATCTCCTGGTAAAACTGATTTTTTAAAACGTAATTTATCTATTCCACCAAATAAAGCATTTTTTCCTTTATTTTCTTCCATTGAAAGGATTGCTACTGCACCAGTTTGTGCTAATGCTTCTACAATTAGTACCCCTGGCATAATTGGATTTCCAGGAAAGTGTCCTACAAAATATGGCTCATTTATACACACATTTTTATATGCTATACAACTTTCTCCTGGAGTATATTCTTCTACTTTGTCTATCATTAAAAATGGAGGTCTTTGTGGAATTATATCCATTATTTCATTAATATTTAACATTTTTGCTTCTCCTTATTAATTATTTTATTTTAAATAGAGGTTTTCCAAACTCTACCATTTCTTCATTTTTAACGCAAATTTCTACTATTTCTCCATCATATTCTGACTCTATTTCATTCATTAATTTCATAGCTTCTATTATACATAGTACATCACCTTTTTTTACTTTATCGCCAACTTTTACAAATGGCTCTCCTTTTGGTGATGAACTTTCATAAAAAGTTCCAACCATTGGTGATTTTACTATTTTATAATTTTCCTCTTTTTCAGCTTCATTTGTAATATTGGTTTGCGAATTTATATTCACTTGTGGTATTTGATTGCTTGATAAAGAAATTAAGTTTTCTCCGGTACTTGCACTATTTTCGCCTTTTTTCATACTAATTTTTATACCATCTGGAAATTCAATATCTAAGGAATTTATTTTTGAATTTCCCATATCATCCATCAATCTTTTTATATCTTCATAATTCATATTAAATTCTCCTAACAACTATTTATTCTTCACTATATTTTTTAAATATAATTGTACTATTATGTCCTCCAAATCCTAATGAATTAGACATTGCATAATTTATTTCTTGTTTTCTTCCTTCATTTGGTACTATATCTAAATTGCATTCTTCATCAGGTTCTTTATAACCTATTGTTGCAGGTACAAAACCTTCCTCAATTGCTTTTATACAAGCAATTGCTTCTACGCCTCCTGCTGCACCTAGTAAATGTCCTGTGTTTCCTTTTGTTGAACTTACCATTACCTTTTTACTTGCATTTTCACCAAGTGCTGTTTTAATTGCCATAGTTTCACACATGTCATTAAGATGTGTTGATGTTCCATGCGCATTAATATATGTAATGTCTTCTGGTTTTATTTTTGCATCCTCAATTGCTCTTTTCATCGCTCTTGCCCCACCTTCTCCATCTGGTGAAGGTGAAGTTATATGGTATGCATCTGAAGTTGCTCCATATCCTACAATTTCAGCATATATTTTTGCACCTCTTTTTTTGGCATGTTCAAGTTCTTCTAATATAATTACTCCAGCTCCTTCTCCCATTACAAATCCATTTCTTTCTTTGTCAAATGGAATACTTGCTCTTAATTTATCCGTACTTTGTGATAATGCTTTAATATTCATAAACCCAGCTATACCTGTTGGTGTAATTGAACTTTCTGTTCCTCCTGCCATTATTACGTCTTCATAACCATGTTTTATAATTCTATAGCTTTCTCCAATAGAATGTGTGGCACTAGCACAAGCTGTTATCATTGCAAGAGATTCTCCTTTTGCGCCAATTTCTATTGCTACATTTCCTGCTGCCATATTGCATATTGCTGCTGGTATATACATTGGAGATATTCTATCTGGTCCTTTAGAGAAGAATATATTACATTGTTCTTCTATTGTTTCTAGACCGCCTATTCCTGAACTTACTACAACTCCCATTCTATCCATATTAGTATTTTCTTTTGTTATTTTGCTATCATTCATTGCTTCTCTTGCAGCTATTATTGCAAATTGTGAAAATTTGTCTAAACGTTTTGCTTGTTTTTTATCAAAATATTCTTCTGGATTATATTCTTTTACTTCTGCTGCAAGTTTTACTTTATAGTCTGTTGTATCAAAATGTGTTATTTGGTCTATTCCACATTCTCCTTTTTTTATTCCATTCCAAAAATCTTCTACTGTTTTACCTATTGGTGTAATTGCACCCATTCCTGTAATTACTACTCTTCTTTCCATTTTTTAGCTTCTTCCTTTCTTTTATTTTGTTAATTACATTACCATTCCACCATCAACATTTATAACTTGACCTGTAATGTATGAACTTAAATCATCTGCTAAGAAATATACTACATTTGCAACTTCTTGTGGTGTTCCCATTCTTTTTAATGGTATTTGATTATTTATATTTTCTTTTACATTATCTTTTAAAACATCTGTCATATCTGTTTGTATAAATCCTGGTGCCACAGCATTTACTCTTATATTTCTTGATGCTAACTCTTTTGCAAGTGTTTTTGTAAATCCTATAATTCCTGCTTTTGATGCAGCATAATTTGCTTGACCTGCATTACCTACTACTCCCACAACAGATGAAATATTTATTATTTTTCCTTCTTTTTGTTTTATCATAACTGGAACTACATTTTTTGTCATATTAAAAGTTCCTTTTAAATTAATGTTTATTACTTTGTCAAAGTCTTCTTCTTTCATCCTAATTAATAAAGAGTCTTTTGTTATTCCAGCATTATTTACTAAAACATCAATTTTACCAAATGTTTCTATTGCTTTATTTACCATTTCACCACAAGCTTCATAATTTGTTACATCTGTTTTTATAAATAATACTTTTGCACCAAGATTTTTAAATTCTTTTTCTAATCCTTCTAAATTTGTGTTATCTGATACATAGTTAATTACTAAATTATATCCATTTTTTGCAAATTCCTCTGCAACCTTTTTTCCTATTCCTCTAGATCCACCTGTAATTAATGCAACTTTTTTATCCATAGTTTCCTCCTAATTTTTTATTTAAAATATTCTAAAGCTTTGTTTAATGTTTCTAAATCACATACATTTATAACATTAGCTTCTTTATTCTCTTTTTTTACAAACCCAGATAATGCTCTACCAGGTCCTATTTCTATGTATGTGTCTATGTTATTTTCTTCCATTAGCTTAATTGCTTTATCAAATCTAACTGGACTTATAATATGGTTTGCTAGTATTTCTTTTAAGTTGTCTTTGTTTGTATATATATTTCCATCTATATTCTTTATTACTGGAATTTTTCCCTCATTAAATGTTACTTTTTCTAGTTCTTTTTCAAATAATTGTTTTGCTTCAATTAATTTGCTTGTATGAAATGGTCCACTTGTTTTAAGTTCTACAATTTTTCGTGTTCCTTGGTTTTTTAATAATTCTATAGCTTCTTCTACAGCTTCTTTATTTCCAGATATTACTGTTTGACCTGAATAGTTATAATTTGCTGGAACTACAAACTTTCCTTTTTCATTTAGTATTTTACATATTTCTTCTATAACACTACTTTCTGTTCCTATTACTGCTGCCATTTTGTATTCTTCTTTAGGAATACAGGTTTGCATATAGTGTCCTCTTTTTTGAATTAGTTTTAATCCTTCTTCAAATGATAAGTAACCAGAATATACTAATGCTGTGTATTCTCCTAAACTTAGTCCTGTACAAATATCTGCATTTATACCATTGTTTTTTAATACCTCTAATATAGCAAGACTTGTTACTAAAATTGCAATTTGTGCATTTTTAGTTTTGTTTAATTCTTCTTGTTCTCCTTCAAAACAAAGTTTAGCTATATCTATGTTTAAAATCTCACTTGCTTTATTATATATTTCTTTTGCTTCATTATATTTTTCATAAATATCTTTACCCATTCCAATTGTTTGTGAGCCTTGCCCTGGAAACATAAATGCTATTTTCAAATAAATCATCCTTTCATATTTAATTTATATTTTTCATATTTATATTTCAATCAATATACTTCCTAAATTTAGTCCTCCACCATAGCCTAATAAAATTATTTTATCGTTTTTTTGTAACAGTCCTTTTTCAAACATTTCATTTAGAGCTATTGGTATACTTGCACAAAACGTGTTTCCTATTTCTTTTATGTTTGTATACATTTTTCCTTCAGGAATTTTTAATCTTTGTGCTATTGCTTGCATTATTCTTATATTAGATTGATGTGGTACTATATATTTTATTTGTTCTAATGTAAGATTATTGTCTTCTAACAATTGTATAACATTTTTTACTGTATCTGTAACAGCATATTTATATATTGCTTTACCTTCCATTTTTATTTTATCATTAGAAGTACAAGTTAATATTTCTCCTTTTTGTCCATCACTTTCTAATAAAGATGAATATATTTTTTCCTCTTTTATTTTCCCTATAAGAGTTGCTCCTGCTCCATCAGATAATATAATTGCTGTTCCGAAATCGTCTACATTTGTGTAATTTGATAATACTTCACATCCAATTACTAATGCATAATTTACTTTACCTAGTGCAATATAGTTTCTTGCAATATCAAAAGCATTTATATATCCACTACAACCTGCTAAAATATCCATACAAATACATTTTTTTATTTGTAATTCTTTTTGCACTATATATGATATCCCTGGCATTAATTTGTCTGTAGATGTGGTTGCTACAATAATCATATCTATTTTTCTTTTATCGAATTTGCTTTTTTCTAAAAGATTATTTGTTGCTTTTATTGCTAATTCTTCTATTTTTTCTTCTTTTATATAATATCTTTTTTGTATTCCAGTTCTTTCAAATATATCATTACAAGAAACCTTGAATTTAAGTGCTAACTCTTCATTTAATACTTCTTTCTTAGGAAGACAAATTCCATTTGCAATTATTCCGAATATTTTCCATTAATTCCTCCTATTTTACTGTATATTTATATAATAATTCTTAATTTTTTTCTATTAGTATGACCAGTCAGGTTTTAGATAATTTGCAATAAAAAACTATATAGATGCTCTTTTTCAAACTTCTATATAGTTTCTTATATTTTTTATATTGCTATTAATTCAAATAGTGAATCATGTTAACTTAAACACTTGCACTCCCATACTTGTATATTCATAACCAGATGATGAATAGTATTTTGATGATAATGTTTGTCCTGCTCCTAAATAAGCATATATTATACACGAATAATAATAAACATTATTCCCACTAGATCTAGTATACTCATATATCTTTGTTCCTGTAGTTGTCAACGTAACTGTAACTGGATATGTATCTGCATAATAATCATGAAATGTTGCTATAAGCATATAATATCCTGCAGAAGAAGCTGTATATGTATATGTTTCTCCATTTCCGAAGTTTCCTTGTAAATTCGCATACACTAAAGAAATATTCTGTGCGGATGTACTTAATTTATTTGCCGTTACTTTCCCACTTCCATTATGATAACCTGCTGGTATTGTAACACTACTTCCTGGATTTACTGTACTTGTCCAAGTCCCTCTATTTGTCATTGTTCCTGTTATTTTACTTCCATTTACCCATGCTGTTTTTCCACTTAATATATTTCCTGCTGC
>CALXRX010000023.1 GCA_944390975.1 uncultured Clostridia bacterium
TTGCATGTCTTATGTGCGCCGCCAGCGTTTATCCTGAGCCAGGATCAAACTCTCTTGTTTTTGGTATCTATATCTTTCCGTGATTTCTCACTTCTTATATAAATCTTTCTTCAAGCTTTGTTTAAACTTAGCTTCATTTTTTCTTATTTTTGGTAGTATGAATACTACCGCTTTTCTTGGTCTTTCAAAGGATTTATTGTTTACTTTTCAATGTACTTTTTTGTTCCTCTAAAACGGAACGTCTTGTATTATACTACATCACTTTTTCTTTGTCAACATATTTTTTTACTTTTTTTCATATTTTTTTATCCGCCTTTTTGGGCGAAATAAAAAACTAGTATTTGTTGCTTTTTTATTTTTGTTTTTGTTTTTTCCTCTACTAATTCTTCTTTTTTTATATGTTTTTCTTGTTCGTGACTTCGTAATATTTATATTATCATTTTTTATCTTCCATGTCAATACTTTTTTTATCTTTTTTTCTTGGTATTTTTTGCTAGTTTTTCTTACCAGTATTTTTAACAGCTTTTATTGCTCCCAGCTTGCAACAAAAATTGGAGGTATAATCTAGTATGTTTTTGTCATACATTAGATTATACCTCTTCATTTTTTAGAGTCCTCCAACCTCTTATACTCCTAACTCATATGCTGTTGCTTCTGAACTTCCATCTCCTGCTACTACTTTGACATCAGATTTTAGAGATATAACTGGACGAAGCCCCCAATCAAGGGCATTGCCGTCCGCACTCCCATCAGAATTCACATAACACAAGCTGTCGTAATAGTACAAGTTGCCACTGGTATTCACAAAACGCACGAAGAAAGAGCAAATAGACGAATACGAACCAACGGCACGAGATGCTAGCCAGTACGCTTCTCCTGTTGTCCATATGTTATTTGCCTGCATTTCTGTTTGGTCTGTTGTATAATTTTTTTCTGTTATTTTTTGACATCCTGTATCTCTACTACTCCATCCACTTGGTAATGTCCATTCTTCTGGTATACTATATGTTCCTTCTACTTCTGCATTTTTTGCATTAAATTTCCCATCTACTCCTATTGTTGGTACACTTCCTACACATCTTCCATCTATTGCATGAGGACTACTTGTTGCATAATATTCTGCTTTTTTGTTTAATGTAGCTATTGCATTATTATAGTCATTCATAGATGCTTGAAAAGCAGATAAATTATTTGTACTAGCTGTTCCTAGTGTTACTTGCTCTATATTTTTATCAGATATAATTTGCAATCCATATGTGTCATCATTATACAAAACTCTAAATGTTACTATTCCATTATTGCCAACTGTACTTACTCCTGCATTATATTTTACATAATCTCCTGGCTCTGCTATACTTGCTAATGTTTCATAAGTTGTTCCAGGAGCATCTGGTGTATCTGTACCACTGCTACTTCCTGTTCCACCTATTATATTATCTATCATATTTTCAAAGTCTGCTAACCCTGCTAATTCTCTATCTTGCTCTTCCATATAATTCTTTCCTGCCATCTCTGCTGTTCTAAATATTCCATTTTCTCCTAATGTTAGATTTATTGTCACTCCTGCTAGTATTAATAACACGATTATTGTTATTATTAGTGCTATCAGTGTTATACCTACCTCATTATTTATCTTTTTTCTTGAGAATTTACTCTTACTTTTTACTTTTAAATTTTTTCTCATTTATTTCTTCTTTCTCCTTTGTCTTTCTTCCTATTTTTCTTTTTCCATTAGCTTTTGCAAATTTCTACTATTTATGTATTTATTTTTTAGCAAGATACGTATTCTTTATTTTCTATAAATGTACCATTGTTTTATTTAAACGATTTTAAACTTTTCCTACTTTATGATACAATTTTATATTTACTTCTATTACTTGTCAAGCTTTTTATATATCTTTTTTCTCTTTTTCAAGTACTTTTACAGTTTCTGGTAATCGTTTGTTTTCATAAGTTTCTATTTTTCCTTAAATACTGAATATCTCCTATAAATTCCATTTTTTAATAATCCATTAAACCACAAAAAACTAGCCAAATTTATTCAATTTTATTTGATAACTTTTGACTAGTTTTATTATACATTTTACAACATTTCTTCTTCTATCCTTAATCTAAAATATATATTTAGAAAATTTTTATAACTTCTTCCATTCTTACTTTGTAGGTTGCGACACCAAGGTTTTTATATAAAAATTTGAGAAATATATATTTTAGAGTCCTTCAACCCCTTATATTCCTAACTCATATGCAGTTTCTTCTGTTTCTCCATCTCCTGCTACTACTTTGATATCAGCTTTTAGAGATATACAAGGACGAAGCCCAATCCCATAGCGGTAGCTATTATTGCCAGCAGAATTCACATCGCACAAGCCGTAGCTGTTCAATCTGCCACTGGTATCTATACTACGCACAAGGAAATAGCAATAACTCAAATTCGAATCCGCAGCACGGGATGCTAGCCAGTAATACGCTCCTGTTGTCAATATGTTAGCAGTCTGCATTGCTGTTTGGTCTGTTGAGTAGTTTGTATCTCTCCATTTTTGACATCCTGTATCTCTACTTGTCCATCCAGTTGGTAATGTCCAACCATCTGGTATACTATATGTTCCTTCTACTTCTGTATTTTTTGCATTAAATTTTCCATCTACTCCTATTGTTGCTACACTTCCTATGCATCTTCCATCTAGTGCATATTGACTACTTGTTGCATAATACTCTGCTCTCTCATTTAATATAGCTATTGCATTATTGTAGTCATTCATTGATGCTTGAAATGCAGTTAAATCATCTTTTCCAGCTGTTCCTAGTGTTACTTGCTCTACATTTTTATCTGATATTATTTGCAACCCATATGTGTCATCATTATATAATACCCTAAATGTTACTACTCCATTTTCTCCTACCGAATTTATCCCTGTATCATATTTTACATAATCTCCTGGCTCTGCTACACTTGCTAATGTTTCATAAGTTGTTCCGGGAGCATCTGGTGTATCTGTACCACTGCTACTTCCTGTTCCACCTATTATATTGTTTATTGTATTTTCAAAATCTATTAATCCTGCAAGTTCTCTATCTTGTGCATCCATATAGTTCTTTCCTGCCATCTCTGCTGTTCTAAATATTCCCTTTTCTCCTAGTGTTAGATTTATCGTTACTCCCGCTAAGATTAATAGCACGATTATTGTTATAATTAGTGCTATTAGTGTTATACCTGTATTTCTACTTTGTACTTTAGTTTTTCTTTCTTTTTCTAGTTTTAATTCTTCCCTTAATTTTCTTTCCATTTTTCTTATGTTCCTCCCTATTACTTTTTCTGCAATCATTTTATCTTTAACTACTTATATTAGCAATAGTTTAGACTGTTTTTGTATATCACCTTTTTACATAAGTTTTTTTATTTTTTCTTAAGCACTACATACTTATTTAAATTCAATTCATAACTAATCCATTAGGTCGCAAAAAACTAGTCAATTTTCCCCAATTTTACTTGAGAACTTTTGACTAGTTTTATTATACATTTTACATACTTCTTCCATTCTTACTTTGTAGGTTGCGACACCAAGGTTTTTACATAAAAATTTGATGAATATATATTTTTGATTGCTTTTTTCTTTTTACTTATATTATTGATTTAACAATATATTTAAATAATCTTTTATTTATTTAACTATTTATAGAATTGCTATTTATGATAGTATTATTATTTGTATCTTGAATTATTGTATTTTCTTGCTGTTCTTCTTGTTGTGTTTGTATATTGGCTTGTTCAGATTGTTGTTGCACAGTATTAACTATTTGTAGTTTTTCAACATATAGCTGTTGCAACCTATTTATAATTGCTTGAGTTAAACTGCTTATATATTCTGGTGTGAAATTATTTACTGTTGCTGAATTTTCTTTTGTTAATTGTTCTACTTCTACGTCATTAGTTATAATTGTATTTGAGTTTATATTAGTTGAAAAATATGTTTCTCCTGAAAAGTTTAAATTAATAATTGTATCATTTAGTATACTGTCTGCTACATTTGTTTCATTCTGTAAAGATAGTGTAATGCTGTCTTCTCCATTATCAAATACTAGTATTCCAACTAATTTATTTGAATTATCTTGTGTTTCTTTAGCTATTTCTATACTTTTCAAACTCATTTTTGCTTGTGTCTCTGTTTCTTCTATATTAGTATTGTTTTGGTTTTCATCACCTATTATTTGATATTCATCATCAATTGTAGTTTCCAAATTATTTATGCTACTCTCTTGTCCAATTTCATAAAAATTATCTTCTATATTTACACTATTATTTTCTAATGTAATTAGCATTCTTACTGCTGTTTCAGTTTTTTGATAATCTAATACAATTGCATTTTCTCCTATTTCTAATCGTGTTCTTACAAGTTGCCCTTCTGCTTCATATACAGTTATTTTTACATTTATAGTTTCATCTATTTGTGTTTCAGTAATTTTACTTATTTGTTCATCTATTTGTGAAATAATTTCTTCTTTAGTTATATCACTTTGACTATCTAGTAATTTTATTTTTTCTAATATTATATTTAGTGTTGTATCATCGGTTTTAAGTGTTTGTAGTAATTGTATAATTATATTATCAATTTCTAAGTTAGTTAATCCTAAAGAATAGCCACTTGCTGTAATATTTCCATAGTTTGTAGTTAATTGCACATCATTTTCTTTTGTATATCTATCTTTTGGAATTTGAGAAATTATTACTTGCAAATATTTCTCTGTAATTAAGTTCTTATCTTCATCACTTATATATAGTAATTCTTCAAAATTAATTGGCTCTATTTTATTTGGTATACTGCTAGTATCTGTAATTCCAAATTTTTCTGCTAGTGCTTTTAAATTGTTATTATCAAATGTTAGGTATTTATTTACTACTTCGTCTGATGTTATAGCATATAAATCCCCATCATTTATGTATTTTACTGTAAATAAATCTTGTGTTAAGAATTTTAAAGTTGTTTGGCTTGATTTCCTATTACTACTTGGATCAGCTTTTAGTTCATGGTCAATACTAAAATTTCTTGCTGGTATTGTTTGATTTGCTATTTGCATATCACTAGAAACTAAATCGAATGAAATTTTAGTATTTGTTGTATATTTGTTTTGTTTTATATTATTTACCGCTTCACTTGTCGAATCTTTAATATACATTTGTAAAATTTCGTCATTTTGTGCTAAATATTTTAAAAAAAGTTCTTGATTTCCTTTAAACATATCAGTATAGAAAAATAGATATGCTACTATAGACACTATTGCAAGAATTATTAGTATTATTATTGTTATAATAAAAATTTTTGTTTTTTTAGATTTCATAATATTCCTCCTTTATTTTTTAATCCTTTGTTTTACCGCTTCATATATAACTATTCCAGCAGATACAGATGCATTTAATGAAGATATTTTACCTTTCATTGGTATTTTTACTAGAAAATCACAATTTTCTTTAACAAGTCTACTTATTCCATTACCTTCACTGCCTATAATTATAGCTAAAGGTCCTGTTAAATCTTGATTATAGTAATACTTATTCGTTTCCATATCTGTTCCGCAAATCCATATGTCTTCTTTTTTTAACATGTTTATTGTCTCATTTATATTATTTACTCTTGCTATTTTCATATATTCTACTGCACCAACAGATACTTTATTTACTGTACTATTTACTAAAGCTGATCTTCGTTTTGGTATTATTATTCCATGTACTCCTGCTGTTTCTGCTGTTCTTATTATTGATCCAAGATTATGAGGATCTTCAATCCCATCTAAGATTATAATAAACGGATCTTCGTTTCTTTGCTTTGCCAAATTTATTATATCATAAACTGTACAATAGTCAAATGGTGGAACAATTGCAATTACTCCTTGTGGATTATTGGTTTGTGCAATTTTTTTGAATTTTTCTTTTTCAATTTCATTAACAATTATTTTTCTTTCTTTTGCTTTTGCTATTATTTTATTTATTGATCCATGTCTATTTCCTTTTTCTATAAAAATTTTATTAATATCTTTATCTGTTTCTAATAATTCTAATACGGAGTTTCTTCCTTCTATTTGATCACTATATATTTCTTTTTCACTATTCATTATTAAATCTCCTATTCTTCATCTAATTTAAGTACACTTAAAAATGCTTCTTGTGGTATATCTACATTTCCTATTTGTCTCATCTTTTTCTTACCTTTTTTTTGTTTTTCTAATAATTTTTTCTTTCTTGTTATATCTCCTCCATAACATTTAGCAAGCACATCTTTTCTCATAGCAGATATTGTTTCTCTTGCTATAATTTGTCCTCCTATTACAGCTTGTATTGGTATTGCAAATAATTGCCTTGGTATTACTGTTTTTAGCTTTTCTACCATCTTCTTTCCTCTAATATAACTTGAAGCTTTATGCACTATAAAACTTAATGCATCCACTCCTTCTCCATTTACTCTAATATCTAATTTTACAAGTTCTGCTCTTCTGTATTCTTTAAATTCATAATCAAATGAAGCATATCCTTTTGTTTTAGATTTTAAACTATCGAAAAAGTCATATATTATTTCATTTAATGGAAGTTCATATATTAAGGTAACTCTTGTTTCATCTAAATATTTCATATCTATATATGTGCCTCGTCTATTTTGACATATTTCCATTATATTTCCTACAAATTCTTTTGGTGTTAATATTTCAGCTTTTACTATTGGCTCTTCCATATATGATATTTCTTGAGGTGCTGGTAAATCTGCAGGATTATATAATTCTTGCATTGTTCCATCAGTTTTATATACTTTATAGATAACTGATGGAGATGTAGTAATTAAACTTAAATCAAATTCTCTGTCTAATCTTTCCTCTATTATTTCTAAATGCAATAACCCTAAAAAACCGCATCTAAAGCCAAAACCTAATGCAGTTGATGTTTCTGGCTCGTACTGTAATGCTGCGTCATTTAATTTTAATTTTTCTAGTGCAATTTTTAAATTTTCATAGTCACTTCCATCTACAGGATATAATCCACAATACACCATTGGATTTACCTTTTTATATCCTTTTAATGGCTCTTTTGCAGGTTTATTTTGTAATGTTATAGTATCTCCTACATGAATGTCAGATAAATTCTTAATGCTTGCAGCAATATATCCAACATCACCTGCAAGTAAGTTATCTGTTTGTTTATATGCTCCTGGCTCAAAATACCCTACCTCTGTTACTGTGAATATTTTATCTGCTGCCATTAATCTTATTTCATCTCCAACTTTTACGCTTCCATCTACTACTCTTACATATGCAATTGCACCTTTATAATTATCATAAAATGAATCAAATATTAAGCATTTTAGTTCTGAATTTTCATTTCCTTTTGGTGCGGGTATGTCTGTTACAATTCTCTCTAATACTTGGTCTACATTTAATCCAGATTTTGCAGAGATACATGGTGCATCCATGGCAGGTATTCCAATAATATCTTCTATTTCTTGTTTTACTTCATCTGGTCTTGCATTTGGTAAATCAACTTTATTTATTACTGGTAAAATTTCTAAATTATTATCTAATGCTAAATATACATTAGCAAGAGTTTGTGCTTCTACTCCTTGGCTAGAGTCTACAACTAAAATTGCTCCCTCACATGCAGCTAAACTTCTTGATACTTCATAATTAAAATCTACATGTCCTGGTGTATCTATTAAATTAAAAATATATTGTTCTCCGTTTTTAGCTATATATTTCATTCTTACTGCTTGGGATTTTATAGTTATTCCTCTTTCACGTTCTAAGTCCATATTGTCTAAAACCTGATTTTCCATTTCACGTTCAGTTAATACTCCTGTCATTTCTATTAGCCTGTCTGCTAAAGTTGATTTTCCATGGTCTATATGTGCAATTATGCTAAAATTTCTAATATGTTTTTGTCTATCATCCAAAACTACTTCTCCTCCATATTTAAATTATATATGTATCTATATATTTCTCCCCAATTATTTACTTCCTTTAAAAATGCATTTTCTTCCAATTTTTCTCTATTTACATCCCTAAAATAAAGTGTTCTTATTTTATTATCTGATATTGTCTTACAAATTTGAGTTCTATCATCTATCATTACATCTACTTTTTCTTTTTTACAAATTTCTAGTTTATCCTCTAATGCCCAATAATATTTATCAAAACTTAAACCAAATTGTTGAAATTTTTGTTCCGCTTCATTTTTTGTTTCTTTAAATATTCTTCCTCTTGCAGTAATAATAATTAATTCATGATTATCTTTTTTTAAAAGTTCTATTACTTCTTTTGCTCCTGGCATTAAATTTGATTCTTTCATAGATTGTAATAAATACTTTTCTCTAAATCTTTTTACTTCTTCTTCATTCCAATTATATCTTTCAGCTTCGATTACACCCTTTTTATTTATTACTCCACTTTTATTAAGTTCTAATAAATCATATAATTCTGCTTTTACTCTTAACATATTTTCTGTGTTTAAAATAACTCCATCTATATCTATTCCTATTTTCATAATTAATCTCCTTTGTATAAATTTTCAATGCTATTTTACCATAATAATTATAAAAGCACAATACGTATATTTCTTGCATAATTAAATCATTTATGTTATTATATTGTTATAAATTTCGTTGAAATAGGAGGATTAACTTTAATGGCAACTGGAAAAAGTATAACATTAACGCAGGCCCTTTCAATAGTACAGGATGCTGAAAAGGAAGGAAAAGCCTCAGTAAAAATTTCGGGAATGGCTCAACAGCTAGTTTATGATATTCCTCTTCGGTATTTAGGAGGTATTCAGGCTTTAAAAATTAAAGCTTCTGGTAAACTTAAATCAGTTAATTTATACTGGGCTGAATACGAACTAATCTATCCGTAAAAGTGTGAAACCCCAACCAATATAGTTAACGGTTGGGGTTTCTTACTTTTTATAACAACTTTTCTAATTCTTTTATTTTATCTCTTAATTCAGCTGCTTTTTCAAATTCCATATCAGCTGCATGTTTTAACATTTCATCTGTTAATTTGTTAATTATTTCATTAATATCTTCATCTTTTTTAATATCATATTCTGAATTTATATCTTCCAAAATTGTAACTTTAATTGTATCTCTTACTGATTTTTTTATTGTTTGTGGAACTATATTGTTAACTTTATTATAATTGCTTTGGATTTCTCTTCTTCTATTAGTTTCTGTAATAGCTTTTTCCATACTTTCAGTTAGTTCATCTGCATACATTATTACTTTTCCTTCTGTGTTTCTTGCAGCTCGTCCAATTGTTTGAATTAAAGAACGTTCTGAACGTAAGAAACCTTGTTTGTCTGCATCCAATATTGCAACCAGTGATACTTCTGGTATATCAAGACCTTCTCTTAATAAATTAATTCCTACTAAAACATCAAACTCGCCTATACGCAAATCTCGTATAATTTCCATTCTTTCTAAAGCTTTTATTTCAGAATGCATATATCTAACTTTTATATCTATTCCTGCAAGATACGAGGTTAAATCTTCTGCCATTTTTTTAGTTAATGTAGTTACTAGTACTCTTTCATTTTTTTGGGTACGTTGTCTTATTTGTTCAATCAAATCATCTATTTGATTTTCAATAGGTTTTACTTCTATTTCAGGATCTAATAACCCTGTAGGCCTTATAATTTGTTCTACTATATTTCCATTTGAGTGTTCTTTTTCATAATCTGCTGGAGTTGCACTTACAAATATTACTTGATTTATTTTATTTTCAAATTCGTCAAATTTTAATGGTCTATTGTCTAAAGCTGAAGGTAATCTAAATCCATAATTTACTAAGGCTTCTTTTCTAGCTCTATCTCCATTATACATGCCTCTAACTTGTGGAATAGTTGCATGTGATTCATCTATGAGTAATAGAAAATCTTTTGGGAAATAATCAAATAATGTAAATGGAGGGCTTCCTTCTTCTCTGCCACTTATATGTCTTGAATAATTTTCAATACCTTGACAAAAACCTGTTTCTCTCATCATTTCCATATCAAAATTTGTTCTTTCTTCTATTCTTTGTGCTTCAATAAATTTATTTTGCGATTTGAAATATTGAATTCGTTGTTCTAACTCTTTTTCTATATTACCTATTGCTCTTTCCATTTTATCTTTGGTTGTAACATAATGAGAATTAGGGAATATCATTACATGATTTCTTATTCCTATTACTTTGCCAGTAAGAGGATTTATTTCTGAAATTTTTTCTACTTCATCTCCCCACATTTCTACTCGTATTGCTTTTTCATTTTCATCAGATGGATATATTTCTACTATATCTCCTTTTGCTCTAAAACTTCCTCTTTTAAAATCTATTTCATTTCGTGTATATTGCATGTTTATTAGCTTTCTTAATATCTCATCTCTTGATTTTCTCATTCCTGGACGTAATGATACAATCATGTTTTCATAATCTATCGGATCTCCTAATCCATATATGCATGAAACAGAAGATACTATTATAACATCTTTTGCCTCAAATAATGCAGCTGTTGCACTATGGCGTAATTTATCTATTTCATCATTTACTGATGAATCCTTTTCTATATATGTATCTGAAGATGGTATATATGCTTCTGGCTGGTAGTAATCGTAGTAAGATACAAAATATTCAACATTGTTTTCTGGGAAGAACTCTTTAAACTCTGAATAAAGTTGTCCTGCTAAAGTTTTATTATGTGCTAAAACTAGTGTTGGCTTTTGAACATTTTGTATTATATTTGCCATAGTAAAAGTTTTTCCGTGAGCCTGTAACTCCTAAAAGTGTTTGAAATTTTTTGCCTTCTTTTATTCCTTTTGATAAATATTCAATTGCTTGTGGTTGGTCTCCTGTTGGTTTATATTCTGAATGTAATTTAAACATATATCCTCACCTTATTTTAATTTAATTCATTTTTCATTTAGTTTGTTAAAACATAAAATATTTTTATCTAAACCCTTATTTTATTATAAACAATTCCAAACTAAATTTCAACATACTAAGTATTTTTTTAAATTTACTAGACATTTAATTATTTTTTGTGTATGATTATATAATAAAATACACACTATATTTAATGGAGGAATTGCATATGAAAAAAATTTTATTTTTATCAATATTTTTAATGGTTTTAACTTTATTGTTACCAATCTTTTCAAGTGCAACAAATGTTAATATGAATTTAACAAATAATACTCAAACAAATTATATATCTAGTCGGAAACTTAGGAACTTCAACCACTCAAGAAACTTATACTTCTGGAAGTAGTACAATAGGCAGTTTAGACTCACTTCCTGAAGCTGAACTTGGTTTAACTAATATTTTAAGTATTATTTTGATAGTAATAGGTATACTTTTAATATTGCTTGCTATAGCAATAATTATACGTTTAAAACATTAATTTAAAAAATGAAAAAAATGACTATAATGCTATTTTTTAGTGTTATAGTCTATTTTTTTATGTATTAAATTTTATAAAAAATTAATACTATTTATGATTAATAAAAATTTAGTAGAATTTTGTTAATTTTTATACTTACTTTTCTATTATTTTTATTATCAAAATTATTTGAATTAATTTTCATGTAATTAAATATTTTTATTAGGAGGTATAAACATGACAAAAAAAGTTTTTGCAATTATTATTGCTATAGTTTTAATGTTATGTGTATCTAATGTATTTGCTGCTAATACAGAAATAACTGATTCTATGACTAAAGCTAGTAATACAGCAAGAAATGTAGTTGGTGGAGCAGAAAATGTAGTTAGAGATGCTGCTAATACTGTTGGAACAGGTATAAAAGATACAACTAATGCAGTTGGTAATGGTGTTAAAGATTTAGGAAATACTTTCCAAGCTGGTGCTGCTCGTGTTACTAATAATGGTAATATGAATAATAATAATTATACAACAACAAGAACTGCTACAACTGGAAATAATGCCAGATTTTTAGGAATGAGTGCAAATACTTGGACTTGGTTTGTTCTTGCTATAGTTACTCTTGCAATTGTTGGTCTTGTTTGGTATTATGCTATGCAAAACAAAAATGAATATTCTGATAATCACTAACAAAAATAAATCTATTAATTTTATAAAAAATTAATAGATTTATTTTTTTGATTAATTTTTTATGTTATAATATCTATCATATACAATTAATATTTTAATTAGTACATTAAAGGAAGGAATGAGAATTATTAATGTATAAATTAATTTCTAAAAACCCAACAGCAAAACATAATTACATTATTGAAAATACATATGAGGCAGGAATAGTTTTATCTGGTACAGAAATTAAGTCTATTCGTGCTGGTAAAGTTAATTTAAAAGATAGTTATGCAATTATAAAAAATGGTGAAGTATTTATTTTAGGTATGCATATAAGTCCTTATGAACATGGTAATATTTTTAATAAAGATCCTTTAAGAAGTAGAAAACTTCTTTTAAATAAACGTGAAATTAATAAACTTATAGGATTAACTAAACAAAAAGGCTATGCCTTAATTCCAATTTCTTTATATTTTAAAGGAAGCATTGTAAAAGTAGAACTTGGTATAGGAAAAGGTAAAAAGCTATATGATAAACGTCAAGAACTAGCTAAAAAAGATGCTAATAAACAAATAGCAATTAATTTAAAAAATAAAAATAGATAAATCTTATTAAAAGTATAAAAATAAATCCTTAATTATTAATGTTTTTAATAATTAAGGATTATTTTTTCTATCTAAATGATTTTATCATTTTATCCATTTTAGGTTGTAATTCTGCAAAATCATCTTCATACCCACCTATTGTTAAAATATAAGCTTTTTCATCTTTTAGAACTAGCACTTGTACAACTTTCATTGATTCTTCTTCCACATTTGTAGTATATTCTAATTTTGCAGCTCTAACTCCATTTAAATTTATATACTCTGTTTCAACATCTCCGTTTATTTCCATTTCTTCTTTTATTCCTAAAACTGATGCATCAACATAACCCTCAAATGAAAATGCTGATGGAAACTCTGAAGAAACTAGATTAACACTTGCTCCTAGTATTTCTGTATCCATATACATAGGTTGTTCTGCTTTTCCTACTGACATATAATTTGATGGATAATAAAATTCTATTCCTTCCATTTCTTCACATTTTGTATAACCTGTCATATCTTCATCAGCAGTATAAACTGGTAATCCTTCTATATCTTTTGCTTGCTCATTTGCTGTTTGACCATTTAGTCCTCCAAAGTTAAAACTACACCCTGTAAGTGTTACTAGCGCTAATACAATTATTACTAGCAAAATAGATTTCTTTAAAATTTTTCTCATATTATTCTCCCCTTTTCTTTTTTATTTTATGCTTTATTACTTGATCCAAATACGTTTCTTATTTTATGTTGTACTGTTCTTTTTATTTCTTCTCTTGCAGGTGTTAAATATTTTCTTGGATCAAATGTTGATGGCTCTTCTACAAATACTTTTCTAATTTGTGCTGTCATTGCTAATCTTAAATCTGTATCTACATTTATTTTTGAAACTCCATTTAAACTAGCTTCATGTAACATTTCATCTGGTACTCCTTTTGCTCCTGGTATTTGTGCCCCATATTTATTACACATTTCTACTAATTCTGGTATTACTGTAGATGCTCCATGTAATACAATTGGTGTATTTGGTATTAATTCTTTTACTTTTTTCAAAATATCAAACCTTAATTTTGCTTCTCCTTTAAATTTATATGCTCCATGAGAAGTTCCAATTGCAATTGCTAATGAATCGCATCCTGTTCTTTCTACAAATTCTTTTGCTTGTTCAGGGTCTGTGTACATGGCATCTTCTTGTGCTACATTTACATCATCTTCTATTCCTGCTAGTTTTCCTAATTCTGCTTCTACTACTACTCCATGTTGATGTGCGTATTCTACAACTTTTTTTGTTAATTCAACATTTTCTTCAAAATCATATTTTGAGCCATCAATCATTACTGATGTAAATCCTGCATCTATACACATTTTACATGTTTCAAAATCTGCCCCATGGTCTAAATGTATTGCTATAGGTATATTAGGTGCTTCTTCACAAGCAGCTTCTATCATTTTCATTAGATAATTAATTCTGGCATATTTTATTGCTCCAGATGATGCTTGTAATATTACTGGTGAATTTTCTTCTTTAGCTGCATCTATAATTCCTTGTATAATTTCCATATTATTAATATTAAATGCTCCTATTGCATACTTTTCCTTCATAGCTTTTTCAAACATTTCTTTTGTCGTTACTAATGACATAAAAAAACCTCCTTTATTTAACTTCTCTTGTATTGTATTTCTAAAATTCATATATGTCAATAAAATTATTTAATAATACTATAAAAATTTTTAAATTTATATCCTTGCTCTCTTAAATATGCAATTATTTCTGGTAATGCTTCATATGTTAATATTTTATCTCCTGCATCATGCATTAAAATTACTACTGATTTTTTATTTCCAATAGTATTTTTTGTATTTTCTATAATTGCTTCCTTTGTTTTTGCTCCAGCTGCATCATTGCTAAGTGCATTCCAGTCAATATATGCAATATTATTTTGCTCTAATAAAGTTTTTGCTTCATTTTTTATACTTGCATATTTTCCACCACTTGATCCTCCTGGAAATCTAAACAAATGTCCATCATAATCTGTACCTAAAATATTTTTTACTATATTTTGTGTTTTATTATATTCATCTAATACTGCTTGAGGTGTTGAATATATGCTTCCATAAATATGAGAATATCCATGGTTTGCTATATAATGTCCTTCTTCATATTCTCTTTTTAAAATTTCTGGATTTAATTCTGCTCTTGATCCTAAAATAAAAAATGTTGCTTTTATATTTTCTTGTTTCAATAAATCTAGTATTAATGGTGTTACTGTTTTAGATGGTCCATCATCAAAGGTTAAATAAACAGTTTTCTCCTCTGAATGGTATATATTTTTCATTAATTCTTTTCCAACATCTGTATATACTGGATTCATATTAACATTTACAGTATGTTTTGTTTTATTTCCTGTAGCTACTTCCGATTTAATAGTAGTATTATCCACCATATTATTTTGTTGTTTACCCAAATGTTTGAATGGTTTAAAAAATATAACAATAAATAATACGATTAAAGCTAATATTATGACAGCAGTAATAATTATTTTTTTCATGTTCTTTTTTGGAGTCACTTCAATTAAATCATACATCATTTTTTTGTCACCTTTTATCATTTTTTCTCTTTTCATAGGTTATTATACACTAAAAATTCATATTTTAATAGTATTTTTTAATTTATATATAAATTTTTTACTATCCAGACTATTTTACTTTTTTAAATTGCTAGGTAATTAAGTGCTTATAGTCTGAACTGTAACATTTTTTTCTAAAATTTAAGAGTTGTACTATAATAAGTAATAAGTACAACTCTTTTAATTAGTTTCTTAAAATTTATTCGTCTTTAACAGTATTAATTTTAAATAATTTGAAAATTTCAACAATAACTAGTGGTGCTAATACTAAGCATATTACTTCCATAACATTTTCTATTGGTAATTCCCAAATACTAAATATTTGTCTTAAGCCCGGAACTAATAATATAGTAATCATTAACATTGCTGAAATTGCTATTGCTCCTAATAATGTTTTATTATTAAATGGTTTTGTTTTAAATATTGAATTTTTATTATCTCTTACATTAAATATATGAACTAATTGAGAAAGTGCTAATACAGAAAATGCCATTGTTTGACCTATTTCTATTTTTACATGTTCAACATATTCAGGTGTTCCTTCTATATTTGGTGTTGCAAGTCCTATACAAAAAGCTATTAATGTTAATACTCCTATCATAATTCCTTGATATATTACTCTCCAAGTCATTCCTTTTGTAAATATTCCTTTTTTAGAATCAATAGGTTTTCTATTCATAATATCTTTATTAGCTGGATCAAATGCAACTGCTAAAGCTGGTAATGCATCAGTAACTAAATTAATCCATAATATATGAATTGGTAATAAAGGTTCTAACTCACTTATATTAGTAATTCCAAACCACTTTGCAAGCAATGGTGTAATTAATATTGCTACAAATAATACTATAATTTCTCCAACATTACTTGATAATAAATATTGTATTGCTTTTAATATGTTATCATATATACGTCTACCTTCTTCAACTGCTGATACTACTGTTGCAAAATTATCATCTGTTAGTATTACATCTGCTGCTTCTTTTGCAACATCTGTTCCAACTAATCCCATTGCACATCCAATATCTGCTTTTTTTAATGCTGGTGCATCATTTACACCATCTCCAGTCATTGCTACAATTTCTCCTTGGGCTTGCCATGCTCTTACAATTCTTACTTTGTGTTCTGGTGATACTCTTGCATAAACTGAATATTTCCTAATATTTTTAGTTAAATCTTCATCTGACATTTGTTCTAGTTCTGCACCTGTTAATGCTTCTTCTTCATTTTCAAGTATTCCTAATGATTTTGCTATTGCTATTGCTGTAATTTTATGGTCTCCTGTTATCATAACAGTTTTTATTCCTGCTGTTTTACATTTTTCTACTGCAACACGAGCTTCTTCTCTTGGTGGATCAATCATTCCAACCATTCCAACATATATTAAATCTTTTTCTAAGTCTTGCATTTCAGTTTTATCTGGCATATGGTCTAATTCTTTATATCCCATAGCTAATACTCTTAATGCATTTTGTGCCATAAGTGTATTATTTTTATTTATTTCTTTTCTAAATTCATCTAAATCATATTTTATTTCACTATTTATTAAATATCCTATTGATTTATTTAATAATTCATCTACTCCACCTTTTGTATATACTATATATTTATCTCCTACTTTGTGAACTGTACTCATTAGTTTTCTTTCAGAATCAAATGGTATTTCCTCTACCCTTGGCATTTGATTGAATAAAGGTGGATTAAATTCTAGTTCAAATCCCATATCAACTAGCGCTGTTTCTGTTGGATCTCCTGTTAATTCATTATTAGTACCTATTTTAGTATCATTACATAGCATACTTGCATATACTAATTGTTTTAAAGCATTATTTTTTGTATCTATTTTATCTGAATTAATATCTAATAGGTTATTGTTATAATATATTTGTTTAACTGTCATTTTATTTTGTGTTAAAGTTCCAGTTTTATCTGAACATATTACAGTAGCACTTCCTAATGTTTCTACAGCTGGTAGTTTCTTTACAATAGCATTCTTTTTTACCATTCTTTGTACTCCTATTGCAAGTACAATTGTTGAAACTGCAACTAACCCCTCTGGGATTGCTGCAACAGCCAAACTAACAGCTGTCATAAACATATGAATAGGCTCTTTTCCATATATTAGACCTATTATAAATATTACTACACAAATTGAAATAGCTGCAATTCCTAGTGTTTTTCCTAATTTATTTAATTTTGCTTGTAGTGGTGTTGTTGATTCTTCTGTATTATCTAGCATGCTAGCAATTTTTCCTACTTCTGTATTCATTCCTGTATTTACTACTATTCCCTTACCTCTACCATAAGTAACTAAACTAGATGAAAATAGCATATTTGTTCTATCGCCTATTCCAACTTTTTCATCATCTATAATTTCAGTTTGTTTTTCTACTGGTACAGATTCACCTGTTAAAGCCGCTTCTTGTGATTTTAGGTTTACTGCTTCGAATATTCTTAAATCTGCTGGAATAAAATCTCCTGTTTCTAATACTACAATATCACCTGGTACTAATTGTTTTGAAGGTATTACTTCTAATTTTCCATTTCTTATTACTTTTGATGCATGATCACTTAATTTTTGCAATGCTTCCAATGATTTTTCGGCTTTACTTTCTTGTACAACTCCAATTATTGCATTTAATATAACTACAATTAATATAATTACTGTATCTGTAATTCCTTCTCCTTCTGATACTCCTACAATTCCAGAAACAATTGCTGCAACAATTAAAACTATGATTGTAAAGTCTTTAAATTGTTCAACAAATTTTTGAAATAAAGTTTTTTTCTTTTTTGCTTTTAATTCATTTAACCCATACTCTTCTTGCTTTTTTTGTACTTGTTCACTAGTTAAACCTTTTTCAAAATTTGTTTCTAATTGTTTTTTTACTTCTTCTACTGACTTTTTAAACCATTTTTCTTCCACTACTTTTCTCTCCTTTTTTATAGAATATTTATGTATATTATATACAAAAATAAGACTTTTAAATAAATTTCTTTTTTAGAAACTTATTTAAAAGTCTTGCTTACTTAATATGCATTAAGCCTACTAACCAGATAAACTATCGCGATTGTTGATTAGTAATTAAAAAGCTACTCCCTTTTAAACTAATGGTTGAATACACATAATATGTAATAACTATCTATTTTATATTATATTGGTTTTGTTCAGTTGGCAGGGGTACTAAGACTCGAACTCAGACTTGTGGTTTTGGAGACCATCGTGCTAACCATTAACACTATACCCCTATATGTAATTACTAAATATGAATATTATGATAGCATATATTTTTTTATTTTGCAATAGTTAAATTTAAATTATTTTTTCATATTGTTAAAGTTCAGTCTATAAATACTTAATTGATAGATAATAGTATATATACATTTTTTAAAATATTTATATACTATTATCTATCAATTTAAAAAAAGTATAATACACTGAACTGTAACTTCATATTATAGCATTAATATGTTTATTTTTGCCTAATTTTATTTAATTTTTCTTTTATATGAAATTTATTAATACTTATTGATGCTATAGGTATTAATACAACTATATATGGTATTATATACCTTGATTTTGCTTCCCACAATATATGAAATGCAAACCCACCTATAAATATAGTAATTAAAAATATTATTTCTAAAGAAATATTTTTTCTGTTTTGTATTAATACTATTAAACAACATATACAAGTTAAAATTAATAATGATTTTTGATAAAATGTTAATGGTTGTACATATTTTCCTAGTGGATCATTTTCTGCTGATATATTATTTTGTATTGCAGAATATGTATTTTCACTCCACATAGAAGCCATTTTCATAGTATAAAAATTAAACATATCTCCTGGATTTAAAATAAAATAACCTAGTCTATCTTTTATTTTTTGAATATATTTACCTTTTATTTCTTCTGGGTTATTTATTGCTGGCTCTGCTATAGATTCGCTATACCACCCATTTCCTCTTGGTGATTCTTCCATTGCCATTAATAAATAACTTACATTTGGATAAACTTTGTTTTTATCTAAATTATATTTCTCTACATAATAGTTTTTTACTAGTGTTGATGGAAATATTGAAATAAAGATATACATTACAATAATTCCTATATTTAATATTTTTTCTTTTATTTCTTTTTGTTTAAAATCTTTTATTAAGTTAAATATCAAATACATTGTTGTTGCAATTATAAAAATTAAGCTATTCATTCTCATTAAATATGCAAGCATTGTTAAAATAGAAGCAATTATTGGATACCTAATTTTTTTACTTTGAGTATATTTCATCATAAAATAAACTGCAAACAAGCATAAACTTAAACTTGGAATGTCCCCATATATAAATGTTGAAAGCAAAGGTAGTGACACAAATGTTATAATTAGTGTTAATAATAATACTTTGTTAATTTTATGTGTATTTGATATATGAGTTCCAATTTTATATATTGCTATAATAATTAAGATATTTCCAACTAAATTTAGTACTCTTAGAATTTCCATTACATCAAAATGGATTATTCTAAAAAATACACTATATACAAAAGATAAACAAAGTTGTTGTGGATATGCTTCTAAATATTGTTTTAGTGGTACTCCTGCATATGTTGCATTGTTTAAAAATTCATCTGGATCATTCCTGTAAAAAGTTTGTGCTAAATTACAAACATGTACTGAATCACCTACTACTGGTGGATTTACTGAAAGTAACCATATTATATTAAACACTATATATGCAACTATAATTATAATAAATAATGCTATTCTTATATTCTTCTTTAATTTTAAATTAGAGTCATTATATAAATACTTATCAAAAACTTTTGTTAGAAGATATATAATTAATCCAACAAGTATAGTTCCTATTGTATATGTTATATGGTTTATATTAATATTACTATGTTCTGAATTATCAAGGTATGATGTAAATAATAAGTTTAAAATAACAATTATAACTAAAAATATTATTCCTAATATGTATATAAGTTTTTTCAATTTATTTTCATCCTTCCTTATTATTCAGATAATTTCTTGATTTCTTCATCATTCTTTTTAGATTTGTTCATAAAAGATTTAATTTTTTCTATATTTCCTTTAATATCTCCTAAAAAGTATGAAATACCAAATCCTAAAATAAGTATTATAATTGAAAGAACTGAATTAAAATTAAAACCTAATGAACAACTTTCGTTTAAAACATTTGGAATAATTGATAAAAATAATCCAAATATTATTGAAAATGTTGCTGTATAAAATTTACTTATTAGTTTATTCATTATAAATGAAATTACTAATACACCTATAACTAATCCTACACCTGCTGGTATTAAAACAGCTAAATTAAAATCAGCAATTGATCCTACATATAGTTCATATAATCCTAAAGAAGACAATATTACAGCACTATCAACTCCAGGAACTATTGATGATCCTGCAACTGCTATTCCTAATAATACTGACTGCAATAAATTAGGATTTGTTATTACAGGAAACATATCTTTATTTAAGAAAAATAAAGCAAATCCAAATATTGCAGCAACTACTATTACTATATAATATTTTTTACTAAATCCCTCTTTTTTTACTTCTTTATAAAAAAGTGGTATTGTTCCTAATACTAGTCCTAAAAAAGCAAATCTTGTATACATTTCAAAATTTCCAAGTAAAAAATCAACTACTTTACTAAATAAAATTACTCCTACTCCAAAACCTAAAAATAGTGGAAATAAGAATATTACATTTTTTTTGAAATCTTTAAATAATGTTCCAATGGCTGTAATAGTTTTTTGATACAACCCTAAAATTACTAATAAAACACTTCCACTTAGTCCTGGTGCTATTCCACCTATTCCAACTATTATTCCTTTTAAAAAATTGTACATAATATCCTCCATATTTTAATTTATTTAATATCTATGTTATTCTAACATAGATATATTAATTAATCAATTTTTTTGTATAACTTTTTCAAATAACTGGCGAATAAAATTTATTTCGATGTTCGCTTGTTTTTTTGCGAAAAATACTGTATATTAGTAGCCATAGGAAATGGACAAAAAAGCAGGTGTGTGTTGCCACTTTACTACATAGTTTCTAACTATGAGAAAGTGAGGTGGTGTTTATGCAATTCATATTATTTTTAATATATTCATTAATGTTTTCATTAGTCATAAACGTAGCCTTATTTACAGTTATATACATAATGTGGACGAATAAGGAATAAATAAAAACACTACATTTTGCTTTGCACGGCAATGTAGTGTTTTGCTAAATATATTGGCAACATACATTTCTGTATGTTCATTTCCTATATTTTTATTATACATACTTTTATTTATTTTGTCAAATGATTTTGGCTATTTTTTTCGCTCCTTCTGTTACTAATTACTAGAATTAAATTCTAGTTTGATATATATAATTATATTATTTTTTTCTAAAAGTTAACTAGAATTAAATCTGATAACAACTAGAATAACAAAAAGTAGGAAAATTATAAAAAATCCTACTTTTTCCCTTTCAAATTATAACTTAACATTTATTGCAAATCCACCAACAAAGCAAATTATGTTCATTTTAGGGAACATTGGTGGAGGTGATGCTCAAGCAATCGTATCCCCTTTTAATGCAATAACATTCAACATATACATTCCTAGAAATTAAATATTTCTAAGAATGTATCCATCGATTGCTCCAAGTATATATACCTTTTTTATGACTGCATCATTTTTTTCTATAAATTCTAATTCTTTTTCTGAAAATAAGCCTTCGTTTTCTCTAATTCTTTCTTTTACAATTTCCTCTTCCATATATAATCTCTCCTTTTGTCCTGTTGAGATTATAACAAAAACCTTATTTATATTATATCACTACTATGCAATGAACTACTATCCACATATATATGAAAAAAGACTAGTTTTTATTAGTCCTGTTTTTATGCTTGCTTTACTTAAATAGGTTTGATATACAATAGCTTGCTTTAGACATTGCCTTATATTTACCATTTAAATCAATTCTTCTGCTTTTTTTATTGTAAGCTTCTATTGCTAAATGATATATGTCTACAAGATACAACTTTAAAATTCCTTTTTCATTTTTCACAAAAAATTGAATTTCATTGTCTTCTAAATTTTTAAATTTTAATATGAGTTCTTTTCTATTAATTTTTCTACCATTTACTTTGCACAATATTGCATAAATCCTATCTAATTTAGGTATGTCTTTATTTATATTGATTTCATCTGCAATAAATAATTTATCCCATTCTTCTATATTGTTTATTATCTTGTTGCAAATTTCTTGTAATTTATGATATTTGTTACATTTGTCACTAGTCGTATAATTAGTAAATTTTAACTCTTTAAAATTATCTGATTTCATATTATTATTAAAGTCAAATTCTTCATACTTTTCTTTCTCAAAATAAGGATTATTAAATCTATTTATTCTTTTATTTATGTTTAAATTATTAGCCCTTTCACTAAATATATTATTTTGATGCATATTCTTCAATTATCTCTTCTTTGTTTATTTCATTATTATGATATTCTGATTTGTTATTAAAATTATTTTTCCATGCAAAATCATTATGTGATATTTCTACAAGAGTAAAATCGCTTACATCGAATAAATCCTTTAATAATCCATCAATAAAATCTTTTATTTTTTCAAGTTCATCAAACAATTTATCATTATAAAAATCTGATATATTAGAAAATGAACGATATACTTCTGGCACAACTGGTCCATATACCCAAGCCTCTATCGCTTCATCGAATAAATAATCATCATATATACTATAATCCTCTTCAACAGCCCAAGGAAATCTACTAGATTTTCTTACTACAGCTCCCCAATATGCAAAAAGAAAATATAATGACTTTTGCATTTTAATGGCTGATATTGGCTTTTGTTTATCTTCTATATGTTTCTTTTGTATATATGCAGCTAATTGTTTTACATCTCTTACCACTGCCATAATAATTCCCCCTCTGCTATATACTTATTCAAAACATTAAAATTGTCAACACTTTTAACATAAATGTAATACAATTATAATCTTTTTGCAATATTATTATATTACATTATGTTACTTTTGTCAATATTTTTAGCGAACATTTTTTTGTTATTTTGATAGATTATATTATATATTATTCGTGATTAGGAGAATATTATACTAAAAAAATCAACGCACTACAATTGATTTTAAGACGATTTATTTCTTTATTAATATATTTGTATGTCTTGATTTTAGTGCATTTAAGCAAAAAAATAAGCCAGAATAGCTTTATACTACTCTGGCTTTATATTTTACTTAAATAGTTTTTCAAAGGTATTTTTTCCTACTATACCATCAGATGATATTCCATTTTCAGTTTGGAATTTTCTTACTGCTGATGTTGTTCCTTTTCCATATATTCCTTCTACTCCATTTGTATTATATCCTTTACAATATAACATTGCTTGTATTAAATATGTTATATTTCCTTTTGCTCCCTGCCTTACATTTATACATG
>CALXRX010000024.1 GCA_944390975.1 uncultured Clostridia bacterium
AATGGAGATTACTTAGAAAATATAGTACAAGTATCAGCAGAATATGGAGAAAGCTATGCATTAACCGAAAATGGAGAAGTGTATGGATGGGGACGTAATTATTGGGGCAACCTTGGAAATGGGGAAACAAAGGTTGAAGTAAATTCATATCCAATAAAAATGAAAAAAGTATCAAACATAATACAAATAGCAGCAGGTCATTGCAATATAGCAATGTTAGATGCAAATGGAAGTGTATGGGTAACAGGATATAATGACTATGGACAATTAGGAATAAATAATAAAGCAACCCAAAGCTTACCACAACTAATGCTAGATGAAACAGGAAAAGAAGTACTATATGGAGTAAAAGAAGTAGCAATGGGACGTGACCATACAGTAGTATTAAAAGAAGATGGAACAGTATGGAGTGTTGGAAGAAACACATATTATGAATTAGGAGATAATACAAATGTAGATAAAACACTAATAGTACAAATGATAGAAAAAATAGAAACAGTAACAAATGAAGAAACAAGCGAAACAGAGGATAAAATAACATATATAACAGATGCAAAACACATATATCCAGAAGGATATGCAACATATGTAACAAGACAAAAGGATGAAAATGGCGAAGCCGGAATGTATGTAGTAGGTGTAAATAGTTATGGACAGTTATTTACACAAGATACAGCTACTAAAAAAATTGCAACAAAAGTAGAAACAGATAAAGACATATTAACAATGGGATCAACAATACAAGCAGCTGTATCACAAACAACAGCAATAGCAGACCAAGATGGAATGGTATATACAGTAGGATATAATGCATATGGACAATTAGGAAATGGAACAACAGAAAATACTATTAACAAAGTTTGTATAAGTAAGCTAAAAATGCAATCTACACCTTCTGTAATAAACTATAAAAATGTAGGAGATACAGGAGAAAAAATTACATATACAGTATCATCAGTGTTTAATCTTTTAACAGATGAAATAGCAAAAGGAGAAGCTACATTTGCATCTCTAGATGAAGATATAGCAACAGTAGATGAAAATGGAGTAGTTACAGCAACAGGTGTAGGAACAACATATATTAGGTTATATAATACAGATAATGACTGTTATGCAGCAACAAAAGTAAATGTAAATGGAAGCCAAGGAAAAACCTTCCCAAAAGTTGTAGGTGGTGGTAACCACTTTGTAGCACTAAAAGCAAATGGAGAAGTTTGGACATGGGGATATAATGGCTATGGACAACTTGGATTAGGAGACAATGTTAAGAAAACAGAGCCTACAAAAACAGACATATATACTTCAGGTGAAGATGATGATGAGCCATATGTAGTAGATGTAGCAGGAGGATATAACCATACATTAGTATTAAAATCAGATGGAACAGTATGGGCAGCAGGATATAATTATTATGGACAATTAGGTGATGGAACAAGAACAAATAGAAATAGCTTTGTTCAAGTTCTAAGTCCAGATGGAACAGGTTATTTAGAAAACATAGTACAAATATCAGCAGGTGATAATGCTTCATATGCTTTATCACAAACAGGAGAAGTATATGCATGGGGACGTAACTATTATGGCAACCTTGGAAATGGTGTAACTCGTGTTGAAGTAAATGCATACCCAATAAAAGTTAAAAAAGTGTCAAACATAATTCAAATAGATGCAGGAAGCCACTTTATAGTAATGTTAGACTCTAATGGAAGCGTATGGACATGTGGATACAATGGCTATGGCGAGCTTGGTCTAAATAATAAAACAAACCAAAGCCTACCACAACAAATGCTAAATGAAGAAGGAACAGGCATACTATATGGAATAAAGAAAGTTGAAGCAGGAACATATCATACAATCCTTTTAAAAGATAATGGAACAGCATTATCTTGTGGATATAATGGCTATGGAGGACTTGGAATAGGAAATACAACTAATAAATTATTACCAACACCAATGGTAGATACACAAGGAAATATTGTAAGCAACATAAAAGATATATCAGCAAATGGATATGCTAGTATATTAAGCAAAAAACCAGAAACAATTACTGAAGATGGGGAAGAAGTAGAAGTTTCAGGAATATATGTTGCAGGATATAATAACTTTGGACAACTTTATACAAAAGATACAGCATATAAAACATCTTTAACCTTAGTACAAACAGATAAAAACATAATAACAATGAGTTCTAGCAAAAATACTAGTGCCCAAACATCAGCAATAGCAGATGATTTAGGACTTGTATATACAGTTGGATATAATGCAAATGGAGAAATGGGAGATGCAACAGTAATAAATAGCATAAACCCAACAAGTATATCAGAACAAATACTAGAAGTTGAAACACAAAGAATATCATTAAATTTAATAGTAAACCCAACAGATACAATAAATGCAGCAACAAATATAGGATTTAATATACTATATGATGAAGTTGAAGATGAAGAATTAAGTTTCAAGAGTCTAGATGAAGATGTAGCAACAGTAGATGAAAATGGAACAGTTACAGCTAAATACTATGGAACTACAACTATAGAAGTTACAACAAATAAATTACCAAATAAAGCATTAGTAAAAGTTGAAGTTCTAAGAAAAGATGATATTGCAATGCCAAAAGTTGTAAGTGGAGCCAACCATACAGTAGCCTTAAAAGCAGATGGAACAGTATGGACATGGGGATATAACGGCTATGGACAACTTGGAACAGGAGATAAGGCTAATAGGTATAAACCTACACAAATTGATATTAAAAATGCAATAGATATAGCAGTAGGAGATAATTATACATTAGTATTAACAAAAGACGGTCATGTATATTCTTTTGGTACAAATGGATATAATCAATTAGGAAGAACAGGAGATGCAACAAAACCAGAACTAATAGAAGGACTAGAAAATATAGTTGATATAGCAGCAAGTACATATAATGCAATGGCATTAACAAAGAATGGAGAAGTATATACATGGGGATACAACTATTATGGACAACTAGGAACAGGAAATACAGCAAATTCAGCTACACCTCAAAAAATAAAATTAAAAAGAATAGTTAAAATTGCAGGTAAAAACCAAACATCTGCAGCAATAAATGCAGATGGAGAATTATACACATGGGGATACAATGGATATGGACAACTTGGAAATGGAGCTACAAATACAGTAGTACTACCAACAAGAGTTATTTCTTTAGAAAACATAGTAGATGTAGCAGTAGAAAACCATACAATTATTGCACTAGATAAAGATGGATATGTATACACAAGTGGATATAATAGCTATGGAAATTTAGGTAACAATTCAACAACTGTACGTAAAACATTTGATAAAGTAATAAAAGGATATAATGAAGTAGTTACAGGTGAAGGGGAAGACCAAACTACAACAAAAGAGCCAATATACTTATCAGATATAGTAAAAATAGAAGCATCAAGTAATACCGTTGTTGCAGTTACAAAAGATGGAAAAGCTTACACATGGGGACTAAATACTTATGCACAATCTGGAAATGGTGTAAAAACAAATAACCTTATAGCAACACAAATAAAATATGGAAAAGATAAAGATGAAATAGACGAAATATTTGATGTAGCAGTAGGAGACGACACTATAATAATTGCAAGAGAAGATGGAAAAGTATGGTCTATTGGTAAAAACAGCTATGGAAACTTAGGAGATAAATCAACCCTAAATAGGGAAGAATTTATATGCATAAGCAATGCAAGCATAAAATTTAGTGAATCTCCAATAAGAATAAAAGGAATTGGAAACAGCAAAGATATTTCAGCAGATATGATAGCAGGATTTAACTTATTATATAATCAAGTTGAAGATAAAGATTTAACATTTAGCATTAGAGATGAAGAAATTGCTACAGTAGATGCAGAAACTGGAACAATCACATCAGTTAAAAAAGGAAAAACAGCAGTTACTGCAACAGATACAAAATCAGGAGAAAAAGGAACAGTTGATGTATATGTATTAGGTGATGAAGATATTACATTCCCACAAATAGAAAGTAATGGATATTCAGTAGTAACTCTTAGATCAAATGGGGAAATCTGGAGTTATGGATATAATGGATATGGAAAACTAGGAACAGGGGATACAAGTACAAAAACGTTACCAACATATACAGGAATAAACAACATCATACAAATTGCATTAGGAGATAATCACTGTGTAGCTGTAGATGCAGACGGACATGTATGGACATGGGGATATAACTATTATGGACAACTTGGAATAGGAAATACAACTACATCTTACACAAAAGTACAAGTAAAATCTCCTGATGGAGAAGGATATCTTGAAAATATTGTACAAGTAGCAGCAGGATCTAATTATTCTATGGCACTAGATAAAGATGGTAATGTATACACATGGGGATATAACAACTATGGTGCATTAGGATATAGAAGCAGTGCAGCAAATACTTTACCTATAAAAGTAGAATCTGTAGAAAATATAGTAAAAATAGCAGCAAAAGCAAACTCAAGCTTTGCAATTGATAACAATAATGACTTATGGGCAACAGGATATAATGGCTATGGACAACTAGGGGATGGAACAACACAAACTAGATATGGATTTGTAAAACTTGTAAATATTGCAGATGTTGCAGATGTTAAACCAAGTGTTGATAATTCTACAATTGTATTATTACTAGATGGAACAGTTTGGGGATTTGGAAGAAACACAAATTACCAATTAACAAATATTAGTGGTAGTATACCACAACAACTTACAGGACCTAATGGAACATTAAATAATGTTACAGAAATAGGAGTAGGTCATAATACAGGATATGCTATTACATCAGAAGGAAAAGTAGTTGCATGGGGATTAAATAACTATGGACAATTAGGAAATGAAACAAGAACAACAACTATGATTCCAACATATGTAAAAGATGCAGATGGAAATGATTTAACAGATGTAATGCTAATTACAGGTGGAACATATTATACTGAAATTGCTAAAAACGATGGTACTGTATGGACAATAGGATATAATGGACATGGTGAACTTGGAGATGGATCTACAGTTTCTAGAGCATATTTAGAATGTATATCTATACCATATATTACTTTATCTGAAAGAGAAGTAACACTTAAACTATCAGCACCAACATATCAAATACAACCAGAAACAACATATGGATTCAATTTATTATATGACACAGCAATAAATGAAGGATTCACATATGAAAGCCTAGACACTTCTATTGCAGAAGTAGATGAAAAAACAGGAGAAGTAACAGCTAAAGGTTTAGGAAGAACATATATTACAGTAAAATCTAAAAATGGAGATGACGAAACTAGAGTAACAGTAAATGTAATAGCTGAAAGCAAGAAAACAGAAGAAAAAGTACAAACAGGTAATGTTCATTCATTAGCACTAAAACAAGATGGAACAATTTGGGCATGGGGAAACAACTCAAGAGGTGAAATTGGAAATGGTGTTAAAAATGGAATAAAAGTAACTGAGCCTGTAAGGGTAGAAAAAGGTCAATATAAAGAAGTAAGACAAGAAGAATCAGATACTGGAGAAATAGTTGTTACAACAACATTTGTTGAACAAGAATTGAATAATATTGTAGACATAGCAGCAGGATATTACTATAACCTTGCATTAGATAGTGACGGATATGTTTGGGCATGGGGATATAATGGATATGGACAACTAGGAGATGGAACAACACAAGATATAACTATTCCAACAAGAGTAGATGGTTTAGAAAATATAAGAAATGTATATAACTACAATAATACAAGCATAGCTATTAATAATGATGGAGAAATTTATGTATGGGGAGAAGGATACGATAAAGTTCCAACTAAAGTAAACCTATATGTAAAAGCAATACAAGTAACAGGAAAACTAATATTAACAGAAGATGGAACAGTATGGACACTAGGACAAAATCCAAATAGAGTACAAGGTTTAAGAAATATTGTTCAAATTACATCAGGAGATAATTACTATGCAGCATTAGATGCACAAGGAATTGTTCATGTATGGGGATACAATGGATATGGACAACTTTCTCAAGGTAATACAAAAAATTTAAGTACTGTAGAAGAAGTAAAAACAATTATTGATGATGAATCAGTAGTTTTAGAAAACATTGTAGAAATAGCAAATGGAAATAATTCTCTATTAATGCTAAACAAAAACGGAGAAATGTATGTAAGTGGATATAACAGTTATGGAAATTTAAGTGTAGAAGGAAACCAAAGCACAATATTAAATGCACTTAAAGCAAGTAATGCAAACCATGTAAAACATATTAGTTCAGATTTATACCATACAGTTGTGTCAGATAAAAGTGGTTTTGTTTACACAGCAGGATATAACGGACATGGACAATTAGGAGATGAAACAACTACAAATAGACGTATATTATCAGTTATAGGAGACACATATGTACATGTAAGTTCAAACAATCTAACTTTAGAAGAAAACCAAACAGAACAATTAACAGCTACATTAGATAACAAATTCAATTTAATTGAAGATGTAGTAGACAGAACAAATATTACATATAAATCTCTAAATGAAGATATTGTAGGAGTTACAGAAAATGGGCTAGTAAGTGCAAAACAAATAGGAAAAGCTGAAATATTAGTAACACATACAGTTACAAATAAATCAACAATAGTGTTTGTAAATGTAGTTCCAAAAGGTAAAGTTGCTGTACCAGATGTACAAAGTACATATAACCATACAGTAGCATTAAAAGCAGACGGAACAGTTTGGACATGGGGAACAAACAATTATGGACAACTAGGAACAGGAGATAATAGCCAAAAATTAACTCCAACTCAAGTAGCAGGTCTTGAAAATGTTTCAAGCATAGTAGCAGGATACTATAATACAATATGTGTAAAACAAGATGGAACAGTATGGGGATTTGGATATAATGGATCATACTTATTAGGAGATGGAACTACTACAACTAAAAAAGAGCCAGTACAAGTAATAAAAAATACAGGAGAAGAATTAACTGGCATAGTTAAAGCAGCAGTTGGTACAAACAAAACAGTTGCACTTGATGAAGAAGGCAGAGTATGGAAATGGGGAACAGGATATAGTGCAACCGCAGTAAGAGTAGCAGGATTAGAAGGAATTATAGACATATCAGCTGATTATGCTGTAACACAAGATGGAAAAGTTATTAATATAAATGATTTAACAGAGCTTAGTATCCAAAATATTTTAAGGGTATCACAAGGTGTAAACCATACATTATTCTTAACTAAAGATGGTAAGGGTTATGCATTAGGAAATAATAGTAAAGGACAATTAGGAGATGGAACAACTAAAAATAGTAACAGAGCAGTTGCTATAAAAGATGCAGAAGGATTAAATGAATTAACAAACATAAAAGAATTATCAGCAGGAAAAGAATTCTCAATGGCTCTTACAAAAGATGGCAGATGCTATGTATGGGGATCAAACGAAAACTATAGATTAGCTACAGAACAAGGAACAAACCAAGTAATACCAAAATTAAGTGATAATATTGTTAATGTAATGAAAATAGATGCTGGAATAGATAATGCAAATTATATTAACAACAACGGTTTTGTATATGCTTGGGGACTTGGAACATATGGAAACATTGGAAATAAGCAATTTGATACAACATCTACACCTACATTAGTAGGAGAAGAAGAACTTGTATTAAATAACTACAACATAGTACTTCACAAAAATGAAGAATTTGAATTAACAGTAACAAACAAAACATTTAATGTATTAAAAGACATAGAAGATACAAGCAAAAAAGAATTCTTATCAGGAAATAACAATATAGTAACTGTTTCTGATACAGGAATTGTAAAAGGAATAGAATCAGGATTTAGCAACATATTAGTAACTAAATCAGGAACTGATGTTGCAAGTGTAGCACAAGTTACAGTTTTACCTGATGAGGCAGAAAATATTGAGCCAATGGCATTAACTAATGGATCACATACAATTGTATTAAAAGCAGATGGAACAGTTTGGAGCTATGGTTTAAATTCTAGTGGACAATTAGGAAATGGAACAAGAACATCAACAGATGTACCAGTAAAAGTTAAATTCCCAGAAGGAATAGTTATAAAACAAATTGCAGTAGGTAATACACATAACTTAGCATTAGACACAAATGGAAACGTTTGGGGTTGGGGAGCAAATGCTAACTATGCTATAGCAGGATATTCTTCAACAACACCTGTAAAAATTGGATTAACTAATATCAAAAAAGTAGCAGCAAACAATAACCAAAGTATGGCATTAACAGAAGACGGATTTGTATATGTATGGGGATTAAACACTAATGGAGAATTAGGTACAAGAATATATGAAACAGTTAAAACACCTACATTATTACCTTATATAAATGATATTATAGATATATCAATGGGTAAAAATCATACATTATTACTAACAACAAGAGGAAAAGTACTTACAACAGGACTAAACTCTTATGGACAAACAGGAAAACAAGATGGAAAATCAAATGTATTTGAAGAAATAGAAGTTCCTGAAAGAATAAGTAGAATATCAGCAGGATATAACCACAGTGTATTATTAACAGTAAGTGGAGAAATATATTCATTTGGATATAACATAAATGGACAATTAGGAAATGGTAATACACAAAACCAAACAGTTCCTACAAAAGTTTCTAGAATTTCAAACATAATGCAAATATCTGCAGGTAAAGACCACACAATTGCATTAAGTACAAATAGAAAAATGTATAGTACAGGAAGCAACAGTTGTGGAGAATTAGGTATAGGAACAGATGAAAACAAACTAATATTTACAGAAATAACATCATTAAACGACATAATGGCTATTTCAAGTGGTAATACATATAGTGTTGCAATCAAATATGATGGTGATGTATATGGATGGGGAGATTACTACCATGGAATACAAAGTGTTAAAACAAGAACAAACAGTAGAATACCTGTAAAAATAGGAAATGACGCATCCTATGCAAATGAAACAGAAATAACTGTAAATGTAAATAGTACTAAACAAATAGAAATAACACCAAGTTATACATTTAACGTATTTGAAGAAGGAGAAGAATATAACGACTTTGAATATGAAACAATTAATAGTGAAATAGCAACTGTTAATGAAAAAGGTGTTGTAAAAGGAATAGAAGTAGGAACAACATGGGTTAAAGTAACAGAAAAAACAACTAATGAAACTAATGTAGTTATTATTAGAGTTATAGCAGAAGGACAAAAATATGCACCAATGATTGCAGGAGGAGATTCATATGCAGCAGTGTTAAAATCAGATGGTAGTGTTTGGGGCTTCGGATTTAACTCTGATGGACAGCTTGGTAATGACCAATTAGTTCCAATAAATAAGCCTAGTCAAGCTAATATTATAGCAACATACAAAAAGATAGCAACAGGTAAAAGCTTTACAGTAGCATTAAGAGAAGACGGAACAGTATGGGCATGGGGAGATAACACATATGGAGTTTTAGGACAAGGTAATAGAATTTCAGCTAAAAAACCTATACAAGTTCAAGTTCTAAAAGACATAGTAGACATAGCAGCAGGAGATAACCATGTAATTGCACTTGATAAATTTGGAAATATATATACTTGGGGACTAAATGATAAAGGACAATTAGGAAATGGTGTAGCATCATCTGCAGTAACATTACCAGAAAGAATTAATGGTGTAGGAAATCAAATAATTTCTATATCTGCATCTGGAAATATGACTGCAATGATAGACGCAGCAAAAAATGTATATGTATTTGGAGATAATAGTAATGAACAAATAGCTAAATTTACATACACTCTAGATTCTCATGGACAAATAATATTACCAGAAAAAAATCCTTATTATGCAGATCCTATGCTAGTTGAAGCAGTAGAGGATGCTATAAAGGTAGAATGTATGGAAGATAGTATAGTCCTACTTGAAGAAGACGGAAGTGTTGTAAGAATTTATAAATATGCAGCAGAAAGTAATTATGAAATTGAAGTAATTGCTACAAGTGATATGGTAGATATAAGTGCTACAAGTCAAAGTTTAATGTTACTAGATAAATACGGAAATATATATACATATGGAAATAATAAAAATGGTCAAGCAGGAAATGGAACAACAAATACAAAAGTATCTTTATATAAAGTAGATAACTATGAAGGAAAAACATATCTTGCAATAGGATCTGGATACAAGAATAACTATGCAATAGATACAGAAGGTTTTGCATTTGCAGCAGGAGATAACTCATATGGACAATTAGGTCAAGGAAATTATGATGATAGTTTTGAATTCACATTAGTTGGGGATAGAGAATTCAAAATAATTCCAGAATCTAGAAGTATGAAATTACCTGAAAAAGAAACTGTAAGTATCCAAGCAAATGTATTTAATGTATTCAATAATAACGAAAGAAGTGTAACAGATTATGAATGGACTTCAAGTAATGAAGCTTGTGTAACTGTAGAAAATGGTGTTCTTACATCACAAGATATGGGAACTGCTACAATTACCGCAACAGATAAAATGACTAAAGAAACAGCTACAGCTTTAAGAGTAGTACAACCATTAGATGAACAAAGAATTGCTTCAATAACAGTAAATGGAGTACAAGCAAAACTTACAGGAGAAAATAAATACGGAGTATCTGTAGTTCCAAATAGTGATGGAACAGGAACAATTATAATTAATACTAACGAATCAACTGATAGAATTAGTATAAATGATGGAGCAACTTATCAAGGAAATGGTACATTTATAGATAATATCGCACTAGATAGTGATCCTAAAGTTGTAAGAGTTAGAGTACTTGCAACAGATAGTAGATATGTAGAATACATTCTAACTATAGACCTAGTTTCAGAAAATGCAGCATTAAAGAGTTTATCAGTAAATGGTATAAGTGCTACATCTGTAGGAGATAAAGCATTTGAAGTAATACTAAGTAACTCAGTTACAAATCCACTAGCTACAGCAGTTACAGAAGATGTAAATGCAACTGTAAGCATTGATAGTTCAAGACCAGAAAAGCATCAAATATCAAGAACAATTGAAGGAATGGTAACTAAAAATGCTAAAACAGTTCCAGTAATTGTAACTTCAGAAAGTGGAACAAGTGTGGAATATACACTAACAATATATAAAGAAGATGCACTAACAGAACTAGAAAGTATAGTTGTAAATGATATAGAAGCAACAAAAATTAGTAAAGATACATATAAAGTAATGATAAAAGATATAAACCCTTCAAAAATTACAGCTAAAACTTTATATGAAACAGCAGAAGTTCAAATTAATAATTTAGGAGCAGAAGTTGGAATTACAACTAAAACTGTTGCAACAATATATGATCAAACTATAGTAAACATTTACGTAACAGCTAAAGACAATGAAAGAGTATATAAACTAATAATAGAAAAAGAAGGAACTGAAAGTCATTTAGGACTATTCTCAGTAGCAGTAAATGGTGTGGTAATTGAGCCACAAGATAATATCTATGATGCATATGTAGCCCAAAATTCTGGAAATATTACTGTAACAGCAACAACAATTAGTGAAACAGATTTAGTTACAATAGATGAAAGGGAAGCTAAAGTTCATACAATAACAGTTGATGACATAGTTGCAGATGAAGATATAACAACATATACAATATATGTAATAGATCCAGAAAATACAGATAATAAAAAAGAATATACTTTAAACATTAGAAAACCTTCAGCAGATAACACACTTTCATCTGTTACAATAGGTAATAAGGAATTCTCAAAAGAAGCTAAAAAAATTGCTGGAAGCAATATCTATGAAGTAAGTATTCCAGAAGAATATAATGAAATAGATGTAACAGCACTTACACACTATGAGTTTTCTAAAGTAAGTATTAATAACAACGATTATGAAGTACATACATCAACAAAAAGTGTTGTATTATCAGAAGGAAAAGAAACACAAATAAGCATAATGGTAGAATCACAAAATGGAATACAAAATGAATATATACTAAAAATTTTCCGTGAAGATAGTAATACAAACCTACTTAAAGTAACAGTTGATGGAAAAGAAGCTAAATTAAGCGATATAGGAACAGACACTTATGAATATACACTAGATAAGAAAACAGATAAACTTACAATAGGTGCTATATCAGAAAGTGAATATGCACAAGTTACTATTAATACAAAAATTACTGGACTTCATGAGGTATATGCAGACGGAATAGCAATGATAGGAAGAGAAACCGTTGTATACATTACTGTAACATCAGAAGCAGGAACAACTAGAGAATACAAGTTAATTATAAATGGTGTACCTAATGATATAAGACTAAACTTAGTTACAGTAAATGGGGAAGAAGCAAAAATTCAAGCTGACAATACATATATAGCAAAAGTAAATAAAAATGTTACAGAATTTGAAGTATATGCAGTAGCAGAAGATCAAAAAGCAAAACTTCAAATAAATGGACATGAAGGAACAGGAAGTTTGAATATAATAGGTGTTCAAAAGAATTCTGATGAAGCACAAGTAACAATAAAAGTAATTGCTCAAGATGGAACAGAAGAAGAATATACATTAATTGTTATGAATAAATCTGACAATGCTAACCTAGCAACAGTAAAAGTAAATGGAGAAATTGTTCAAAAAGATGAAATTGACGGTAAATATTATGTGGATACAGAATATTTAACAGAGTCAATAGATGTAGAAGCCATTGCAGAAGATACAAACTCAAAAGTAAGTATTAATGGAACTACACCTGAATTTGAAAAACAATTATCAAATGTAACCACTCCAGATGATAAAAACATTGTTAGAATAAAAGTAATAGCAGAGGATGGAACAGAAAAAGAATATGAACTAATTGCTAAGAAATTATCTAATAATGCAGAGGCTGAAATTTATAAAACTATTGAAGTAGAAGGAATAAAAGTAGAAGATAAAATAGAATTTGACGAACAAAACAAAGCAATAGTAAATATAGGAAACAATGATAATTGTACAATAAGAGTTGTAGCAAATGACAATTTGGCAAATATTGTTGTTAATGGAAGTCTTCCTGAACAAGGAGAAGTTAAAGACTTACAAATAGCAGTAATTGGAGATACTACTACAGTATTAGTACAAATTATTGCTCAAGATGGAACAACAAAAGATTATACAGTAACATTTGTAAAAAATTCTACTGATAATACACTTGAAAGTATTAAGGTAAAAGATGTAGACACAACAGATATTATACAAACTTCTGATGATACATATGAAATAAAAATACCTGATACAATGAACAGTATTGATGTAACTGCAACAGCAAGAAATGAAAATGCTATTGTTAAGATAAATAATGGGGAATTTTCTGAAAATAACATTGGACAAGAAACTGTTGAAGTTAATGAAACTACAATGAACTTTGAAATTATAGTAAAAGCAGAAAGTGGAGAAGAAAGAACATATACTGTAAAAGTTACAAAAGTAACTGATTTAAGACTAGAAAAAGTAGAAGCAAATGGAACAGAATGTATAATAGAAGATAATGTGTATAAAACATTTATCGACTCTGATACTGAAAAAGTAGAACTTAAAATTACTCCAAAAAATCCAATCGTTTTAGTAAGTACTAAAATAGATGATGAAGAATGGTCTAGTGTAGAGGCAAATAATGTTCATACATTACAAGTTGATACAAAAGACATAAAAGATAGAATAGTTGTAATAAGAGTACAAGATCCAGAAAATACTAACAGAGTTGTAGAGTATACTATTCAAATTGCAGAAAAATCACATGATGCAGAACTAGAAACATTAACTGTAAATGGAATAGAAGCAATATATCTTGAAGATAAATATTATGCAACAACTTCTATGACTGCAGAACAAGCAGAAATTTATGCTAAAGCAACTAGTGGTTATGCTACAGTTACAATTGTAAATGTAGGAAGCGCTATAGGAAGTGTTAAAGAAAGTGCAGAATTATTAACTGACAAAATAACAACATTACAAATAACTGTACTTGCACAAGATGGAAAAACAAGCAAAACTTATGAACTAGATATTGAAAGAAAATCTAATGATACAGGAGTAAGTATACTAGTTAATACAGAACAAACTGACGAATATGATAGAACAACTAAAACATTTACAAAATATATTGAAAGAAACATAGATGTAGTTACTATTGAAGCTAATGCAAATGATAGTAATGCAACAGTAGAAATGTTTGGAGAGCAAAAACAAGCTTATATTTCAAGAGAAGTTGATGTTACTGGAGAAATGACAACACTAGATATTACTGTAATTGCAGAAAATAATGCACAAACAGAATATCATCTAAATATAATTAAAAAATCAACAAACAATTCTATTCAAACAGTAAAAGTAAACAACACAGTTATAGAAGAAATTGATGGTAAATATACAGCAACAGTAAGAGATAATGGACAAGAAATACAAACTGCACAAATAGAAGTAATTGCTGAATATAACAAATCACAAGTACAAATTGGGGAAGGTACACAGTGGTTTGAAGGTGAGGCAAGAACTACATTAGAATTTAAAGACGGAAATCGTAAAATTGTCTTAAAAATAAGTGTTGCTGCACAAGATACTAATACAGGAGTAATTACTAAAGAATTAGAAATTAACTTAATTTCTGATGACAATAGAATTAAATCTGTAAAAGAAGGAGACATAGAATTAACAATATATGATAGTGAAACACACACATATACTGAATATGTTGATAAGTCTGTAGAAGAATTAACATTTGCAATTGAAGCATACAGTCCATATACTACATTAATTTCAGGTGATACCGAATCAAAAGGAAGTATTTCAATAGGAAATGTTGATGTAAAAGACAAAGAAGAAGTACTTGTAACATTTACAGCAATTTCTGAAAGTAACAAAGAACAAGAATACACAATAAGAATTTGCAAAAAATCAGATAATGCAAATGCAAAAGCAATTTATGTTGATGGAGTTAATATAATAGATAAATTCGAAAATGCAGACGACGTACCTACATATGTATTTTCAATAGAAAAATTAAAAGGATCTTCTGTAATAGAAGTAATTGCTGAAAATGAATTTGCTAAAATTCAAATTGGAGATACAGAAGCAGGAATTAGTAGTATAAGAAGAACAGTAGCATTAGGACTTGATAAAAATTCTATAACAGTACCAATCATAATTACATCACAAGATGGAACAGTTACAAAAACATATAATGTTATATTTGTAAGAATTTCAAATAATACAAAAATTCTAGCAGTAAAAGTAAATGAACAATATGTTCTTGCAAATGAAAATGGTGATTATGAAGTAACCTTAAAAGCTAGCCAAGCCACAGCAGATGTATTAGTTGCAACAGAAGATGTTCTTGCACAAATTAGCTTAGGTGGTAAAGTAGAAAAAGGATCTATTAAGGAAAGCATAATTTTACCTGAAACAGGAGATGTTGTAAAAACAATAACAATAACAGCTCAAGATGGTACAGTAGAAACTCATAAACTAATTATTCATAAACAACAAAATGATTTAGAACTAAAAGAAGTATACTTAGATAACAGATTAGCAACTAGAGTAGATGATACTACATTTGAAATAGATGTAGTAAAAGGACAAGTTAAAGCAACTATAAAAGCTATTACTAATAATGAAAAAGAATATGTTTCTATTAATGATAATGCAAGAACATTAAAAGAAAATGTATACACAGACTGTGACATCACAGGAAAACAAATTAGTATTAAAGTTACAGCATTGTTTGGGGAAGAAGTTGACCAAGAAAAAGATTATACTTTAATAATAAAAGAAGTTGATGACATAGAAGAACTAAGCGACTTTAAAGTAACAATAAAGGCTGATGATGAAGAACTTACACCAAATGAAGAAGGAATATACGAAAAAGTAGTAGATTCTAAAGTACAAAATGTACTAATTTGGGCAGGAGATATTGCTACAACTTCTAAAGTTAAAATTAAAGATAATACTGGAGAAACAGAATATGAATATCCAGAAGTTCAAAAAAATATTCCTCTACAAGATGATTTAACTGAAGTTACAGTTTATGTTAAAAATGGTAATGGAGATGTAGTTCAAAAAACAGTTAGAATAATTAGAGGAGGATATAAATTAACAGGTAAAATAATTACACAAGCAGCTGACCAAAACAACCAAAGTGCAACTATAACATTATATAATTCTAATGAAGAAGATATAAGTATCGTAACTAAAAAGATGATAAATCCTGACGGAACATTTGAAATTTATGTATTACCAGGAACTTATGATATGGTAGTTAGCAAAACTTCTTATCTAGAATATAAATTAACTAATATTAAAGTAGAAGGAGAGGTAGTACTAGAAGATATAAATATTTTCGCAGGAGATATAGTTTCAACAGGAGAAATAGAACTAGATGATTTAGTAGATTTAAACGACCATTATGGAGAAGTTATAAATCTTACAGACGGATTAAATGTTGAAAGTGTAATTTATGACTTAAATGAAGATGGCATAGTAGACGACTTAGATATTAATATACTAAAGAAAAATTATAAAAAACAAGCACAAGTAGTAGAATGGGTAAATCCAGCATTAATAGTAAATGCATTAAGTTTAGAAATACAAGATGAAAATACTACAAAAGACTTTATATTACCAATTGCTTGTGAATATAAAATTAGTTCAAGTTACGGAATAAGAGTACATCCAACTACAGGAGAAACTAAAAAACATGCAGGAATAGATATAGTAGGAGAACATCATACTGAAGTATTATCTGTAGCAGAAGGAGAAGTAACATATAGTGGAGTGCAAAATGGATATGGAAACTGTATTGAAATTAAACATATAGTAAATGGGGAAACTATATATAGCTTCTATGCACACCTATCACAAAGAATGGTAGAAGTGGGAGACAAAGTAGTTCAAGGACAAGTAATAGGACTAGAAGGTGGAGATCCAAATTCAGATCCTAACCCAGGAACTTCAACAGGACATCATCTACATTTCGAAATAAGAACAGCTAGTGGTTCAGGTCACGATGTAGATCCTAATAACTATATAGATTTCTAGAATAAAAAAGGATGAAAAATATTCTAAAACATAAAAATATGAGAGTGCTAAATTAGCACTCTCATATTTTGGACATTTTATTTAAGGATTTTATGTCTATTCATTCAAATAAGTTGACATAACTACAAAGAACGTGATATAATAAAACCGTTGTTTTAAGAGGAATAAAAAATATCACAAGAGATAAAATAGAATAAAGCACATACTCAAGAAAAAATAATTTAAGAAATTAAATTTGAAAAAAGGATGTGTAAAATGAAAATATCAAACAAAAAGATATTTCTACTATTTATCTTTGTGATTTTTATTTTATTTATATTAGTAGAAACAATTTCGTATGCGACATATCAAACAGGAATATTAAAACAAGATGCTATAGAAGCATCTTTAATAAGTAAAGAAGAACTTAGTGAAGAAGAAAAGGAAATATTAGAATTAATAAACCAATATAGGCTACAAAATGGGTTAGATGAACTAAAAATAATTTCTAAATTGCAAGATGTGGCATATTTAAAAGCAGATGATTTAGTCGAAAATGAATATTTTTCACATACATCAGAAACCTTAGGAACTCCTTTTGAAATGCTTCAACTAAATGGTGTAACGTATAAAGTTGCAGGAGAAAATCTAGCAGGAAACATTAATGCCAAAAGTGCAGTAGAAGCTTGGATTAATTCTGAAAGTCATAAAGAAAATATTTTAGATAAAGATTTTGAATATACAGGTATAGCTGTAATAGATAGTCCAATTTATGGGAAAGTATATGTAGAGTTATTTATTGGTATATAGTTACTTGACATTTTTTAATTCAAATAATATTATAGTGTTACAATGAAAAAACGGAGGAATGAATATGAAAAAATGTTTATTATTAGGAAATGGTGGAAGAGAAGCGGTAATTGCTGAATATATAAGTAAAGGATTTAGCTTATATTCTGTTCTTCCATATGAAAACCCATCTATAGTAGAAGCAGTAAAAAACTCTGGAGGAAAATATATTATAGGCTCTCCATTTGATAAAGAATTAGTAAAAAACTTTATTGAAGAAGAAAAATTAGAAATTTGTGTCGTAAGTAGTGATAATTTATTACAAGATGGTTTAATAGACCTAGCAAAAAGTTTAGGACTTAAAGTATTTGGACCTACTTCAAAAGGTGCAAAAGTAGAATGGAGTAAAACATATGCTTTAGAAATTGTAAATAAACTTGCACCAGAAGTAATTATAAAAAACTATAATGTAAAAACAATAGAAGAATTAAATGAAGCAATAAGCAAATATAAAGATGAAAACTTTGTAATAAAGCCAGAAGGATTAACAGGAGGAAAAGGAGTAAAAGTAGGAGGAGTACATTTTTCTACAAAAGAAGAAGGTTATGAATATGCCAAATCTTGTTTAGAAGAAAGTGGCACAGTTATAGTACAAGATAAAATTGAAGGCTCTGAATTTACAGTAATGTGTTTAACTGATGGAAAAAATGTTGTACCAATGCCAATTACATTTGATTATCCATATCGTTATGAAGAGGATAAAGGACCTGGTACAGGTGGAATGGGATGTATGAGTTATCCAAATGGATTATTACCATTCTTAACTAAAGAAGATGTAGATGCATGTGCAGAATTAATGCAAAAAACAATTTGCTATTTAAATAAAGATAATATTGAATTTACGGGAGTACTATATGGTGGATTCTTCAAAACAAAAGATGGAATAAAATTTATAGAATTTAATGCAAGATTTGGAGATCCAGAAGCAATTAATGTTTTAAATGCATTAGAAACACCATTCACAGAAGTTATAGAAAATATAATAAATGGGACATTAACTAAAGAAAACTGCAAATTTAAAACTACATATACATTTACTGTATATGTAGTAAGTAAAGACTATGCAGTAAAAGCAAATAAAGAAGCAACAATATTTAAGTTAGATGAAAAAGAAATTAAAAATGCAGGAGTAAAAATATATTTTGCAAATGCTAAAAAGATAGAAGAAAATACTTATACATCTGTAAGTAATTCAAGATTATTTGCAATTGCTACATCAGGTGAAAATTTTGAAGAAATTAGACAAAAAGTTTATGACACAATAGAAAAAAATGTTGATAAGATATTAGACTATAGAAAAGATATAGGAAAAATATATGTACATTAAAGAACTTGCTATTTTACATAAAAAAGAGTATAATTATATTGTAACCCGTTAACTAATGCAATATTGCAAACAGTTTATTTTAAGTTTGTATATTATTGTGAATTGTTGAAAAAGAAAAGGAGAGAAAAAATGAAACTGAAAACATTTGGAGAATTGTTGCGGGAGAACAATGTAAAGAAACCGCTACTTTTTAAAAAGAGGTTTTATAAAAAGTGGAAACAAGTAGAAAATATTTATAAGCGGTACGGCAAAGTCTTAAATGAAAAAGAGGCCGAATGGGAAAGGCTAAGATTGGAATTCCGGATAATTTGGGGAGAAAAACTGCCGACTTTGGATGAGTTGTGTCCAAATTTATCTATCAGGTTTTTTCGCGGATGGAAAGATGCAAAGAAACAGATTAGGAGGTCTAAATTAAGACTAAAATACTTAGACTTCGACAAAATGATAGAAGAGGCAGAGGCAGAGGCAAGAAAGCGCTGGATTGAAGACGTTATTGAGAATGCACCCGATGACACAGTTCTCATAATAATTAAGGAAAACTGTAGTATGGCTGAAAACAGCAAGAAACAAGAAATAGTTTTTAACTGTTCTGTTCATTTAGGCGTTCCAATAAGTGCATGCGACGGAATGCATAATGTCTGGTGGACAGCAATAAGTCCCAAAAATTCCTATTCATTTTCGGATACACGGTGGTGGAGGATGAGAAAGAATTCTAGTACAGTAGAATACGTTAAATAAAAATATCACTACAGTGTATTCATTAAAATTCAACAAATTAGCACCAAAATTTTCTGTTTTTTTAGAGAATTTTGGTGCTTTTCTTTTTTGGTGAGTATTTAAAAATATATAAATATATAAATAATAGTTATATAAGCAAAGTATATAAATATATGAAAAATTTACAAGTGATTTTGTAATTATAATGTACCATTTATAAAGCTTTTTAAAGTTTCGATTAACTGTATCTTTTCAATAGCTTGAACTTTTTTACTAATTACTTCTGGTGTATCTGTAGGTTTTATTTCAATTTTTGTTTGAGTAATTATGCTTCCTCTATCATATTCATTATTTACGAAATGGATAGTAGGACCAGTATATTCTTCTTTAGCTTCCCATACAGCAGTATGAACTTTCATTCCATACATACCTTTACCACCATATTTAGGAAGTAAAGAAGGATGAGTATTTATAATTTTGTATTTATTTATTAATCTATTGCCAACTAATTTTAAATAACCAGCAAGTACAATTAAATCAATATTATAGTTTTTTAAAATATCATTTAGTTCTATATCTCTTTTTTCCATATCTTTATTTGTAATTATATAAGTATCAATATTAGCAAGTTCTGCCCTTTTTAGAGCATAAGCATTAGGATTATCAGATACAACTAAATTTATTTTTGCATCTAATTCCTTATCCTTTATCGCATCAATAATACTTTGTAAAGTAGTTCCGCTTCCGTGAAGCAAATATGACTAAATTATACATAAATGACTCCTTTTTTATTGTATAGATAAATTAAAGATTTTTGCTATACAACATAAGATATAAAATATTATAACAAATTAAAACAAAAAAAACAAATATAATTTTAAAATGATATTTATTATGTGTTAAAGTTCAGACTATAAGTACTTAATTAATAGGTAATTGTATATAAATATTTTGAACAGTCGCCATTCCCCAATGAAACTGTATAAAATGTTTGCACATTTTAACAGTTTCTATTGGTCCCCACTTATGGCTCCTCATCGTTCTTCAATATTTATATACAATTACCTATTAATTTAAAAAAAATAAATTAGACTGAACTGTAATTATTATGTAAAAAAGTGATAACTAAAAAGGGCTAAAAGTATTGAAAATAGAATAATAGAAAGATAAAATGACGAAAAATGAACTTCGTCATTTTTTTGCTCCAAAAGAAAAGCATGTAGGTTGCTCCAAGTCGCACTCGTTTCTAACGAAACTCGTTTGGTCGCTTACGCGGTTTTTAAAAAATTTTCAAATATATATTTTAGATTGAAAATTAGAAATAAAAAATTAAAGAAAAAAGTAAATAAAAAAATAGGAGGAACGGATGAAAAAGGAAATGAGAAAAAATAAAATAAAAGGAATAAGAAAAGTGAGAAAAAATATGATAAAACAAGCAAAAGGAATAACACTAATCTCACTAGTAATCACAATAATAATACTACTTATATTAGCAGGAGTAACATTAAGTCTAACTCTAGGAGATAGAGGAATAATAACTCAAGCCCAGAAAGCCAAAGAAGCACAGGAAATAGCAGCAATAAAAGAAGATATGCAACTAGCAATATTAGATAAAGAACTAGAAAAAGGAGGAACAGGGCT
>CALXRX010000025.1 GCA_944390975.1 uncultured Clostridia bacterium
ACAATGACAAACAGAGGAGCAATAAATCAAACATTAAATGCAGGAGGAAGTTATACAATACCAGCAGGATATCATAACGGAAGTGGAAAAGTAACAGCAAATTCACTTTCAAGCCAAACATCAGCAACAGCTGCAGCAGGACAAATACTAAGTGGATATACAGCATGGGTAAATGGAAGTAAGGTAACAGGAAGTATGCCAAATAGAGGTGCATTAAACTGGAGTCCAAGCAGTTCAACCTCATATACAGTGCCAGCAGGATATTATAGTGGAGGAACATTAAATAGTTCAGGTGCATATAATGCTGGATATAGTGCAGGGAGCAGTGCTGGCGTCACTACAGGAAGACAATCAATTCGTTTAACAAGAGTTTATACAGGAAGTAAAAATAGTGATAGGTCATGTACTATTAGTGCAACAACAGGTCGAGACTACATTGTATCATTTGGAGGAGATCCAGGCCAATTTCAAAACTTTTCTATTAGTGGAGGAACAATTTTAAGTAAAATTACAGGTGGAGATACACCTCCAGATGGCACATATTTTGGGCTTACATGTTTGTTTAGAGCAACAAGTGGAAGTGTAACTATTAACTTAGGAACTGGAGGTATGGTTTATGGTTTTCTTGTAAGTCGAATAGATTATGTATAAAGACAAAATATTATGTAAAAAAGTGATAACTAAAAAAGCCCAAAACTATTGAAAATAAAAGGATAGAAAGATAAAATGACGAAAAGTAAAGTTCGTCATTTTTTTGTGTTTAAAAAGAAAAATATGTAGGTTGCTCCAAGTCGCACTCGCTTCTGGCGAAACTCGTTTGGTCGCTTACGCGGTTTTATAAAATTTTCAAATATATATTTTAGATTGAAAATTAGAAATAAAAAATTAAAGAAAAAAGTAAATAAAAAAAATAGGAGGAACGGATGAGGAAAAAATTGAGAAATAGTAACTTAAAAGAAGTAAGAAAAAAGTTAGTAAAACAAGCAAAAGGAATAACACTAATCTCACTAGTAATAACAATAATAATATTGCTAATACTAGCAGGAGTAACATTAAGTCTAACTCTAGGAGATAGAGGAATAATAACCCAAGCAGTAAATGCAAAAGAAGCGCAGGAAATAGCAGCAATAAAAGAAGATATGCAACTCGCAATATTAGATAAAGAGCTAGAAAAAGGAGGAACAGGGTTAACAAAAGAAGAATTAGAAGAAATAGCAGGAAATTATGGAGAGTTACAAGAAGATGGAAACACAATAAAAACAGATGAAGGGTATGAAATAAAAATAGATGAAATATATAAACCAGGAGGAACAACAGGAGGAGATGCAGCAACAGATGAAGAGCTAGCAGAACTGCAACAAAAAGTAGAAGAACTAGAAAAAACAGTAGAAGACCTAAACAATACCAAAACAGAATTAGAAGGAACAATAGAAGATTTAAATAATCAAATAGAACAAGAACAAGGAAATAGTGCAGCATTACAAGAACAAGTAGACAACCTAACACAGCAAGTAGACAATTTAAACAAAACAATAGAACAGCAACAAAACACAATAAATGATTTAAATACTCAAATAGCAGACCTAAAAAATAAACAATCAACAGGAACAGCAGTAGCATCAGAAGTATTAGAGGGAAAGACATTTTCAAACTCAAGTGAAGTAGGACTAACAGGAACAATGACAAACAGAGGAGCAGTAAGTCAAACCTTAAATGCAGGAGGAAGTTATACAATACCAGCAGGATACCATAACGGAAGTGGAAAAGTAACAGCAAATTCACTTTCAAGTCAAACATCAGCAACAGCTGCAGCAGGGCAAATACTAAGTGGATATACAGCCTGGGTAAATGGAAACAAAATAACAGGAACAATGGCAAATAGAGGAGCATTAAATTGGAGTCCAACTACATCAACAACATATACAGTACCAGCAGGATATTACAGTGGAGGAACATTAAATAGTTCAGGTGCATACAATGCTGGAGTAACAGCAGCAGATAATAGAGCAAATGCAAATTCAACAAATTATAAGACAGGATACAACAATGGTTATAATGCAGGGGTTAGTGCAGGAAAAGTTGATGCGGGGATTACATCAAGACATGAATATGATTCAAGTGTTAGTTCCAATACATATACTTTCACTTTGCCTGCTAATACAGGTAAAACATATATTATTTTTACATACGTATATAGAGGAAATACAACATATAGTTCACTTTTACATTCGTTAGCTTCTAATAATGGTAGTGTAACAGACCTATATAGCTGTAATACAACATCTGCAAATACTGGCATTACACATCATGCAGAACATATATGGAAAGTAGTGAAGAGCAATACAGCAACATCAGCAACAGTAACTATCACAATTGGTCGTGCATCTACAAATTTAGTTGTAAGGGCTTATAGCATAGGGGGATAAAAAGTTATTCAAAATTATAAAAAAATAAAAGTTCTCAAATAAAATCCGAGTTTTAATTTGATTAAAAACTCGGATAAATTAGTTATTTATTATTTTATATATTTTATCTACTTTCAAATAATTTGCTATTGGTATTTGGTGATTGTTTTCAGTTAGCTTGTAAGAGGTATCATTGTGAATAATAGGGCAACTAATTTCAACAAATATTTTCTTATAAACTATTGAAATAAAGCCATATTGTTGGTATAATTTATTTGCCATAAATATATGGGAGGATGTTGAAATGATATTTAAAGACTATTATAAAATACTAGAAATAGATAATAATAAAGTAACAATGGAAGATATAAAACAAGCATATCGTGAACAAGCAAAAAAATATCATCCAGATGTAAATGTAGGGGATATAAAAGCAGAAGAAAGATTTAAAGATATAAATGAAGCATATCAAGTTTTATCAAATGGAGTAACAAGACGAAAATATGATAGAATGTGGAATACACATATAGGAAATAAAAGAAAAAAGCAAGAATATGAAGAAAGTAAACGTAGTGCAGATTCAGTATTTAGTGATTTTTTCAATATGTTTTTTGGTAATATGACTCGGAGTAACAGAAAATAAAAAAACTAGTTCTAAAAATGTACCAATAAAAGGAGAAAACATAGAAACAGGAATTTCAATATCTGTAATAGAAGCATTTTATGGAATGAATAAAAAAATATCCTTAAGAACAGTTGATGGGAAAATGAAAACATTCAATATTAAAGTACCAGCGGGAATTAGAAACAATGAAAAAATAAGATTAATTGGTCAAGGTAAAGCTGGACAAAATGGTGGAAAAAATGGGGATTTATTTATAAAAATTCAAATAGAAAAAGACAGTAAATTTGAATTAGTAGGTTATGACTTATATACATCACTTTATTTAACACCTTGGGAAGCAGCCTTAGGAACAAGAGTAAACTTAGAAGCAATAGATGATACAGTATCTATATATATACCAGCAGGAATAGAAAGTGGAGAAAAACTACGTATTCCAGGAAAAGGGTATAAAGATGGAAAAGGTGGAAGAGGAGATTTAACAGCAAGTGTAAAAATAATGGTGCCAAAAAATTTAACAAAAGAAGAAAAAGAATTATATGAAAAAATGAAAGAAATATCACAATTTAATCCTAGAAACAAATAAAGAACGACGTTAACATAAATTAAAACACTAAAAAGCATTGACACATCTAATAGAAAATAGTATAATTATGTATAGTGGTAAAAAACGAACTACTATACATAGGATAAAAAGATAAAGTGGGGTGTAATAATATGGAGACATGGCAAGGCAAACATTTTAGCATAACAGATCCAAAAGATGTAAACACAGTAATATATCAAATAAATCGAACAGAAAAAGAATTTTTAAAAGACTCACCTAAATATACAGTTGAAAGACTAGACTATACAGAAGAATTTAGAGGAGATTACAAACAAAAAACTTTTTTTGTAGATAATCCATCAGATGATTATGACCAACTAGTAATACTTTCTTTTGGAAAAGAAAAAGTTGTTGTTAATATGGCTTTGTTAGAAGGAACAAAAATAACAATTTCTAAAAAACCTATGCCACTTAAATTTGATACAATATATTCAGAGAAAGAAACTGTTTACAAAGAATTTAATTATACGCCAAACTTAAAAAGACCAATATCAATTATAGATCCAGAAACGACAGAAGAAGTTAAGCCAGTCGTTTATCTTGATGAAGAAACAAATGAAATAAAAGGAAAATGCAAACTTAAAGCTAATAAACCTTATTTTGCATTTGAAATTAGGGATAAAAAAGAAGATTAGAAAGAGGAGAGGTATTATATGAATACTACAAGTGTAGAAAATAATCCAGGAGCTGCATCAGTAATATTATTAAGCAACAGGGACAAAGATTTAGAAGTTGTATGTTCAGTTGTTATGGCAGAAAAGGATGTGGAAAAAAATCCGCTAAAAATAACAGATGCAAAATTCCACCAATGTTATTTAGATGAAGATAAAAAGATTGCAAATAGAGAATATAAGGGTAAAATGCATGAAGCAGATTTTTATAAAATGAAAGAACAAAGAAAAACTAGATTTAAACAAAATAGACCAGTACAAATTGTGTCAGAAAAAGATTCTGAGGAAATGACACACTAATTAACACAAAAGACAGAGGTGAATTTGTATGAGTTATAAAATACAAGGAGCTGTAAGAAGAAATAAAAAGAATTTTATAATATTTGCTATACTATGGGTAATACTATCCATAGTTTTAGTAATGCCAATTGCGTATAGTATAGTAAATGCAACGGTAAATGAAGTATTTAATTTAGGAAAATTCTTTGAGGAAATATTCTTAGCAATGTCTAGCTTTGGAGAAGTTATTTCAAAAACATTTACTGCAGAATATATAGGAACATTCTTATCAACATTGCTTAAATTTAGTGTTGTATATGCAATATTTGTATTAATTGGTTTAATTAGAACAGCACCAAAAAATGAATATTCAGATATAGAACATGGCTCAAGTGACTGGTCAAAAAATGGTGAACAATATAGAGTTTTAAGCAACAAAAAAGGAATAATTTTAGCACAAGACAATTACTTACCAGTAGATAAAAGAGGAAATGTTAATGTATTAGTAGTTGGACGGATCAGGATCAGGTAAATCTGCATCATATTCAATTCCAAATGCATTTCAGCTACTAGGATCATATGTATTTACAGATCCAAAAGGTGAGTTATATGATAAAACAGCTGGATATTTAAAACAACATGGATATGAAATAAAAGTATTAAATCTAGTACGTCCGCAATTTAGTGATGGATATAACCCATTAATGCATATATCTAGTGAATTAGATGTAGATGTTATTGCAAACACTGTAGTAAAAGGGCAAAAAACAGAAGCTGGACAAGATCCTTATTGGGACGATATGGCAGAAATGCTATTAAAAGCTTTAATATATTATTTAATAGCAACAAGACCAGAAGAAGAGCAAAACCTAGCAAGTTGTGCAGAACTAGTAAGAGCTGCAAATTCAAATGGAGGAAGTAACTTACTTACAGAACTTATGAATCAATTACCATATGATCATCCTGCAAGAATGAATTATAAATCAATTGAAATTGCACCAGAAAAAACATATGGCTCTATACTATCTTCATTACAGTCAAAACTAGGTAAATTTGACTCAAAAGAAATAGCAGAATTAACATCAACAGATACAATAAACTTTGAAGAAATAGGAAGTAAAAAAACAGCAGTATATGTTATATCATCAGATACACATACAGCATATGACTTTTTACTTACAATATTCTTCTCTCAAATGATACAACAACTATATGACTTTGCAGACAAAAATGGAGGAAAATTACCAGAACCTACATATTTCATATTAGATGAGTTTGCAAATATAGGTAAAGTTCCAGACTTTGACAAAAAAATATCTACAAGTAGAAGTAGAAAAATATCATTTAGTGTAATATTACAAAACTTAGACCAATTAGAAGCGGTATATGAAAAATCATATGAAACAATAATAGGTAACTGTGATACACACGTATTTTTAGGAAGTAACTCACAAAAAACAGTAGAATATTTTTCAAAAGCATTAGGAGAAAAAACAATAGAAAGAGAAAGTGTATCAATTAACAAAGACAAACATAACTGGAGGCAAGGAACAAGTGTATCAGATCAAGTAATGGCAAGAGCATTAATGACTCCAGATGAATTAAGAAGAATGGATAATGACCTATGTATAATATATGAAAAAGGAATAAAACCAATAAAAGCAAATAAATTTTATTATTTCCAAACACCAATGAAAAAGAAATTAGAAGCATACACATTAAATCATAATGATGTAAGAGAAATAGAAAGAGGGGAATGGAGAAAATATAATCCATATAACCCATATGTACCAGAAGATAAGAAACAACAAGTTGAAAACCTAAAAGTAGAATCATTAGATGATTTATTTGAAGATACAAGTGAAGAAAAAAACGAAAAAGAAGACAAAAAAATCAATGAAATAAAAATAGAGCCAGTAGTACAACATGAAGCACCAATACTTCCACAAGAAGATAGCTATAAAGATGATGACAATGAACTAGATGTAGATTTACAAAAAGAACTAGAAGCAAAATTTGATGAACTATTTGGCCCATTAGAAGACAATGATTAATTAAAATTAAAAGGCTACAGAAAAATGTAGTCTTTTTAATATATATAAAACACAGTTAAAGTTTAGTCTATTTTACTTTTTAAAATTGATAGATAATAGTATATAAATATTGAAGAACGATATATTTATATACTATTACCTATCAATTAAGTATTTATAGTCAGAATTTTAATAAAACACAAAAACAAATGTTTTAATTCTATTGACTTTTAACCAATTATTATATATAATTCTAATATAAAATTTAAATTTAGGAGACAAGATATGAAATTTGTACATATAGCAGATATGCATTTTGATATACCATTTTCAACACTTGCAAAAAACGATTTAGGAAATGCAAGAAGATTAGAACAAAGGCAAATATTTAAGCAAATAATTGAATATATAGCACAAAATGAAATAGACCACTTATTCATATGTGGCGACTTATATGAGCATGAATATATAAAACAAAGTACAATTGAATATATAAATAACCTATTTAAAGAAATACCAAATACTAGAGTATATATCGTACCAGGAAATCATGATCCTATAATAAAAGACTCATACTATAATAATTATAATTGGAATCAAAATGTAGTTATTTTTGATGAAGAAATAAGAAAAATTTCAGAAGAAGAAGTAGATATTTATGGATATGGATTTAATGACTTTTATAGGCAAAATTCAAATATAAAAGAAATAAAAATAGAAAACCCAAATAAAATAAATATATTACTAACACATGCATCTTTAGACGCATCAGAAAAAGAGGAAATGCAATATAATCCAATATCTAAAAAAGAACTAAAATCATTAGGATTTGACTATATTGGCTTAGGGCATATACATAAAACAAACTATAAAGAAGAAACAAACATAATATATCCAGGCTCATTAATCAGTTTAGGATTTGATGAATTAGGAAAACATGGTATGATAGTTGGAAATATTGAAGCAGACAAAAATTTAGAAATAGCATTTGTACCAGTAGATAAAAAAGAATTTGTAGAACAAGAAATATTAGTAGATGAACAAAATTCACAAGAAGACTTAATAGAACTACTAAACCAAGTACAAATAGACGAAAATAAGTACTATAAAATTGTACTAACAGGAAAAAGAAATTTTGAAATAAACACATATGAAATAGCAAAACAAGTTCAAAATAAAAACATATTAAAAATAAAAGACCATACAAGTATAAAAATTAATTTAGAAGAAATTTCAAAGCAAAAAAGTTTAAAAGGAATATTTGTAAAAAACATGTTAGAAAAAATAACACAAGAAAACAAAGAAGAAATATTAAAAGCAATAGAAATAGGATTAGAAGCCATGTAAAAACAATACTAAAGGAGGCAACAACCACAAAATATGGAAATATTAAATTTAAAAATTAATAATTTTGGAAAATTATCTAATAAACAAATAGAATTAAAAAAAGGAATAAATATAATCTATGGAGAAAACGAAAGTGGAAAATCTACATTATTAAAATTTATAATGGGTATGTTTTATGGACTATCAAAAAACAAAAACAAAAAACTAACATCAGATTATGAAAAATATATGCCATGGAATGGAGGAGAATTCTCTGGAAAAATTTCATACAAATTAGATAATAACGAAAAAATAGAAGTATTTAGAGAATTTAAAAAGAAAAACCCAAAAATATTTAATGAAAACCTAGAAGACATATCAAAAGAATTTAATATAGATAAAACCTTAGGAAATAGATTTTTTTATGACCAAACAAAAGTAGATGAAGAACTATTTTTATCTACAATTGTATCATTACAAGAAGAACTAAAATTAGATGAAAAAGAGCAAAATATACTAGTACAAAAAATGTCTAATTTAGCAAGTACAGGTGAAGACAATTTATCTTTTCAAAAAATTATGAATAAATTAAATAAAAGACAAACAGAGGAAATTGGAACTTCAAGAACACAAGACAAACCAATAAATAATGTAACAAAAAGAATAGAACAAGTAGAAAATGAAATAGAATATTTAAGCAACTTCTCAAACAAGCAATATGAAATTGAACAAGAAAAACAAAACTTAGAAATACAAATAAAAGAAGAAGAAAATAAGTTAGACTTATTAAAAAATTTAAAACAAATTCAAGAAAAAAAGGAACTACAAAAAGAAAAAATAAAAATAAATGAAAATGTAATAAAAGAATACAACCAAAAAATAGAAAAACTATATGAAAAAGATAAAGAAGAAAATGCAAAAGATAAGCTTCAAGTAATAAATAATAAAAAAAGTATAAAAATAAGCGTTATACTAGATGTAACATTTTTTATAATAACATTATTATCTATATTCGTAATCAAAAATGACATTATTACAGCTTTATTTACTGTATTTACAATATTATCAGTAACATATACAGGTTATCAACAATATAAGAATAAAATGGGAATACATACTAAAGAAATAAAGCAAAATGTGGAAAAAGCAAATATAAAAAATGAAATAGAAGTACTTTTAAAAGCAAACAAAAAATTAGAAGAAGAAAGCAAAAATACAGTAGAAACAATAGAAAAAGAATACAATGAAGAAATAGAAAAAATAAGAAATAAATATATTGGTATTATACCAATAAAAGAAATTGATGAATTATTATCAAAACAAGCATTAGCATATGAAATAAATGTAATGCAAAATAAAATAAGTGAAAATAAAATTAAACTACATAGTATTAATGTAGATAGAGAAAATATTTTGCCAAAACTAGAAAATTTAGCAAAATTAGAAGAAGAATATACTAACTTAAAAGAACAATATGATGAACTAAATAAAACAAATAATTTAATAAATATTGCAAAAGAAGAAATACAAAATGCATATGAAATAATGAGAAAAAATGTAACACCAAAGTTCACAAGTAATTTAACAAAAATAATAGAAAATATATCAAATGGAAAATACAAAAATGTAGAGTTAGACCAAACAAATCAAATGATAATAGAAATTGAAAATGGAAACTATATACCAGTTCAAAATTTAAGCATAGGAACAATAGACCAACTATATTTATCATTAAGAATAGGTGCAGGAATGGAAATATCAGATGAAAAACTACCAATAATCTTAGATGAAGCCTTTGCTTATTGGGATAATAACAGGCTAGAAAATATACTTAAATTTTTAAATAAAGAATTTAATGATAGACAAATTATTTTATTTACATGTACAAACAGAGAAAAAGAAGCACTTCAAAAATTAGGAATAGAATTTAATAATGTAGTATTACAATAATAATTACTATGCAGTCTATTTTACTTTTTTAAAATTGATAGATAATTATATATAATTATCTATCAATTAACTACTTATAGGCTGAACTGTAACTAAATTTTAACTAAGAATAATTTAGTTAGCATATTAGACTATTGATAAATTGGTAAAAATTGTGTATAATACTAAAAGAATAAAAATAAGAGGAGAGCGTAAAATGTTTCAAAAATTAGATGACGTAGAAAAAAAATATGAAGAATTAACAATTCAAATCAGTGATCCAGAAATTATAGCCAAAACTAATGAATGGCAAAAACTTATGAAAGAACATGCTGATATGGCACCAATTGTAGAAAAATATAGAGAATACAAAAAAGTAAAACAAAATTATGAAGAAGCACTTGAAATGATGAAAGAAGAAGACCAAGAAATGAAGGAACTAGCAGAAACAGAAATGCTAGAATCAAAAGAAAAAATGCACTCACTTGAAGAAGAATTAAAACTACTATTAATTCCAAAAGATCCAGATGACGATAAAAACGTTATATGTGAAATAAGAGCAGGAGCAGGAGGAGAAGAAGCAGCATTATTTGCAGGAACTTTATTTAGAATGTATACAATGTATGCAGAAAAAAAACATTGGAAACTAGAAATATTAAATGAAAATGAAACAGGACTTGGAGGATATAAAGAAATATCTTTTATGGTTACAGGTAAGGGAGTATACAGTAGACTAAAATTTGAAAGTGGAGTACATAGAGTACAAAGAGTACCAGACACAGAATCAAGTGGAAGAATACACACATCTACAGCAACAGTTGCAGTTTTACCAGTAGTAGAAGATGTAGAAATAGAAATAAACCCAAGTGATATAAAAATGGATGTATATAGAGCATCAGGAGCAGGAGGACAACATGTAAATAAAACATCATCAGCAGTAAGATTAACACACATTCCAACAGGAATAGTTGCAGAATGCCAAACAGAACGTTCACAACTACAAAATAGAGAATATGCAATGAGACTATTGCGTTCAAGACTATATGAAATAGAAAAACAAAAAAGAGACTCTGAACTTGCAAATGAAAGAAAAAGTCAAGTTGGAAGCGGAGATAGATCTGAAAAAATACGTACTTACAATTACCCACAAGGGCGTATAACAGACCATAGAATAGGATTAAGCATATTCCAAATGGAAGACTTCTTAAATGGAAACCTAGATGAAATGCTTGATTCATTAATAGCAGCAGATAGAGCAGAACGTTTAAAAGGTAGTGAAGAATAAATTAAAGAATAAAGAATAAAAATCTTCTTATAAAATAAACTAATATTGTAAGTTTATTTTAGTAAGGAGATTTTTTATTTTGGAATAGGCTAAAAACAACTTTTTACTTTATTTTTATACACATATATGATATACTAAACATATGAGGAGGAGATTACCATTAGTGATTTTGATAAAGTGAATTATTGGATAGATGTAGCAATATATGATTTAGATACTGCAAAGGCAATGTTAAAAAGTAAAAGATATTTATATGTTGGCTTTATGTGCAATCAAGTTATAGAAAAAATACTTAAAGCATATTATGTTAAAACAAAAATAGAAGAGCCACCATATACACATAAATTAATAAGATTGGCAGAAGAAAGTAATTTATATAAATTAATGAGCGAAGAGCAAAAAGATTTTTTAGATATAGTAATGCCATTAAATATAGAAGCAAGATATCCAACACAGAAAAAAGAGATATTTGAAGTATTAAATAAAGAAAATTGTAAACAAATAATTAAAAAGACAGAGGAGATGGTAGAATGGATAAAAGCGATGTTATAAAATTAGTTAAACAATATGCTGATATTGTTGCAAAAAACATGATTGTTAATAAAATAATTTTATATGGCTCATATGCTAGAGGAGATTATAGAAAAGATAGTGACATAGATGTAGCTGTTATAGTTCCAAGAAGTAGCATTTCTAAAAACATATTACAAGATATGGCAAAGCTTTTTAAATTAAGACGAGATATATCAATAGATATAGAGCCAGTTTTATTAATTGATGAAGAAGATAAAAGTGGATTTTTAGATAGCATATCAGAGTATGGAGAAGTAGTATATGCAAGGTAAAAATTACTAATAGTATAGGCTAAAATGGAAATATATTTGCTTATTTAAAACTAAGAAATTTAAAAGGTATATAATAAAATAAAGAATAAAAATCTTCTTATAAAATAAACTAATATTGTAAGTTTATTTTAGTAAGGAGATTTTTATTTTGGGATATTTATTAAAAACAACTTTAATAGGGTTATTTTTTGGAACATTTGGCACAACATTAGGAGGAATAATAGGAGTAACTTTTAAAACAACCAGTAATAAATTTTTAAGCTTCATTTTATCACTTGCATCAGGATTAATGATATCGATAGTATGCTTTGACCTAGTTCCAGAAGCACTAGAAATATCAGGAATTCCTTTAATAATACTAGGAATTTTACTAGGAGTTATAGGAATGATAGCATGTGATGTACTAGTTCAAAAAAAATTTAATACAAGTATAAAAAATGTTAAAACATCAAATACATTATTAAAAACAGGAATAATAGTAAGCATAGGACTTGCACTACATAATTTTCCAGAAGGACTTAGCATACGGAGCAGGCTTTGGGGCATCTTTAAAGCTAGGATATTCTCTTGCACTTGCAATTCTTTTACATGATATACCAGAAGGGGTATCCATGGCAGTACCAATGAAAAATGGAGGAATGAAAATAGGAAAAGTAATAATGTATGTAATTTTATCAGGAGTAACAACAGGAATAGGAGCATTTTTTGGTGCATTAGTTGGAACAATTTCAAAAGAAGTAATAGCAATATGTCTATCATTTGCAGCAGGTGCAATGTTATATATAGTATCAGGTGAATTAATTCCAGAATCGAATAAACTATATAAAGGAAGAATGTCTAGTATTGGCAATATATTAGGATTTATATTGGGAATACTAGCAACAACAATATAAAGAAAATAATACTATTATTAAACAAAATTATTTTGAATTAACAAAATAATTTACAAATACTTGAAAGTTATTTTGTAAAAACAAAATAACTTGACAAAATGGAATTATACACAAAAATATAATAGAATGGTTATTAGAAGAAATTTCATACTAGTAATAATATAAAATTTCATAAATGATTGTACAAATAAACAAAAATTGATATAATACCATAAGTAAAATAAAGAGGTGAAAAAACTATGAAAATAATGTTTATATGTACAGGAAACATATGTAGAAGTGCAATGGCACATAAATTATTAGAAAAAAAGTTAAAAGATAATAAAATAAACAATGTAGAAGTATATTCTTGTGGAATATATGCATATGATGGTGATATACCAACAGAAGAAGCAAGTGAAGTAATGGAAGAATATGGAGTAGACATGAGTACGCATAAAGCAACAAATATTGCACATTCTAAAATAAAAGAAATGGATTTAATATTATGTGCAACAATGCAACACAAAAACACAATCATACGAATGTATCCAGAATTAAAAGACAAACTATATACAATGAAAGAATATATAAACGATAATAATCAGCCAAAAGACTTAGATATAAAAGATCCATGGGGATATGGAATAGAAACATATAGATTTTGTGCATCAGAAATAGAGCAATGTATAGACAAACTAATACAGAAAATAAAATAGAAAAATAAAAGTCAATATATAATAAAACAAAGTAAAAAATATATTGACTTTTATATATTTTTATAATAGAATAACAACAAACAAAAATTCGTTAAAAGGAGTATAAAATGCAAGATTTATTAGAAGGATTAAATGATAAACAATATGAAGCAGTTACAAATTATGAAGGGCCATGTTTAGTAATAGCAGGAGCAGGAAGTGGAAAAACAAAAGTACTAACACATAAAATAGCATATTTAATACAAGAAAAAAATATAAAACCATGGAACATATTAGCAATAACATTTACAAACAAAGCAGCAAACGAAATGAAAGAAAGAGTAGAAAAGCTAATAGGAGAAATAGCAAAAGATATGTGGATAGGCACATTCCATGCAATATGTGTAAGAATATTAAGAAGATATATAGATAGAATAGGCTTTGAATCATCATTTGTAATATTTGACACAACAGACCAAAGAGCAATGATAAAAAACTGTTTAAAAGATTTAAATATAGATGACAAAATGTTTACAGATAGATCAGTACAATATGAAATAAGTAATGCAAAAAATGAAATGTTAGAGCCAAATCAATACTTAGCCAGAGCAAATGGAGACTTTAGAAAAGAAAAAATAGCAAGCATATATGAATTATATCAAAAAAGACTAAAAGAAAACAACGCAATAGACTTTGATGATATAATTAACTTTACAATAAAAATACTAACAGAAAACCCAGATGTTTTAGAATATTATTCTGAAAAATTCAGATACATTTTAGTAGATGAATATCAAGACACCAACAAAGCCCAGTTTATGTTAGTATCATTACTTGCAGCAAGATATGGAAATATAACAGTTGTTGGAGACAATGACCAAGGAATATATTCATTTAGAGGAGCAGACATTTCAAACATTTTAAATTTTGAAAGAGACTTTCCAGGAACAAAAATAATAAAACTAGAACAAAATTATAGATGTACAGGAAACATACTAAATGTAGCAAATGCTGTAATAAAAAACAATGAAGTAAAATATGAAAAAAAACTATGGACAAAAAACGAAAAAGGTACTTTACCAATAGTAAATCAAGCAGAAGACGAATACGATGAAGCAAGATATATAGTAGAACAAATAAACCATTTAAGAAGAGAAGAATATTATAAATATTCAGACTTTGCAATACTATATAGAATGAATGCACAGTCACGTGCAATAGAGGAAATATTAGTAAGAGAAGACATACCATACAAAATTATAGGTGGATTAAAATTCTACGAAAGAAAAGAAATAAAAGATATAATTGCATACTTAAGATTAATACATAATACAAATGACAACTTAAGTTTAATAAGAATAATAAACGAGCCTAAAAGAGGAATAGGAAAAACAAGTTTAGACAATGTACAAAAAATAGCACAGCAAAATGGAATATCAATGTATGAAATAATAAAACATGCAGAACAATTCGGATTAAACAGAGTATATGCAAACTCAAGACAATTTATTGAAACAATAGAAGAACTAAGGCAATTAGAGGGACAAATAGATATATCAGAACTTATAAAAGAAACATTAAACAAAACAGGATATACAAAAGCACTAGAACAAGAAAACACGCAAGAAGCAGAAAACAGAATAGAAAACTTAGAAGAATTTCTAACAGTAGCAATAGAATTTGAAGAGCAATCAGCAGATAATACTTTAGGAGATTTTCTAGAAGGAATAACGCTAGCAAGTGATGTAGACAATTTAGAAGAAGAACAAGATTCTGTTACGCTTATGACACTACATAGTGCAAAAGGACTAGAATTTCCGGTAGTATTCTTAGTTGGAATGGAAGAAGGAATATTTCCAGGATATAAATCTATTTCTGAGCCAAAAGAATTAGAAGAAGAAAGAAGACTTTGTTATGTTGGAATAACAAGGGCAAAAAATAATTTATTTTTAACATGTGCAAAAAGAAGAACAATATTTGGCTCTACAAGCTATAATTCAATATCAAGATTTATAAAAGAAATACCAGATGAAGACATAGAAGGAATTGAAGAAATAGAAACAAAGAAAGAAGAAGACTTTAAAGACTCATCATATTCATGGGAATATGGAAAGGTAACAAAAACAAAAATAGAAAAAGAAAAAATACAAATCAAAGATACAAATACACAATATCAATTTAGAACAGCAGAAAGCTTCCTAAATGCTTTAAATAAAAAAGGACAAGAAGATATTGATTTATCAATATATAAGGCAGGAAAAAGAGTATATCATAAAAAATTTGGAGAAGGAACAATCAATTATGTAGAAAAAGAAGGGCAAGATTTAAAAGTGGATATAACCTTTGATAAAGTAGGACATAAAAGATTAATGGCAAAATATGCCGGACTAGAAATAATAGATTAAACAGTTAATTAAATAGATAAATAGATTAAATAATTAAAAAGAAAAAAGTATATAAATTATTAAAATAGTTTATATACTTTTTTAATGAAAAAAATCAAAAACAAGTGGAATAAATTAATTTATTTAATTATTTAATACTTTTATTTTATAAAAATGAATAAAAAATAATAAAAAAGGGAAAACTAAAAAATAGATAATTTAAAGAAAGGAAGGATTAATAATGGCAGATTTAAACCAAGTAGAACTACAAAATTTAAGACATTTAATAGGAGCACATGAAACTTCTTATCAAAAATTAAACACATATGCATCACAAGCAGTAGATCCACAAATAAAGCAAGTGTTTACAAAATCAGCACAAGATGCTTTAAATACAAAACAAAAATTAATGTCATTTTTAAATAATTAGGAGGTTATTATGGACGAGAAAACAATGGTAAACGATATTTTAGACGGTGTAAAATCAGAACTTACAACTTATCAAGGAGCAATATCAGAATGTGAAAATATGGAATTAAGACAAACATTACAACAAGTAAGAAATAATGATGAAACATTCCAATATGAATTATTCAAAATAGCACAAACAAAAGGTTATTATAAACCTGCAGCAAAAGCAACAGTAACAGAAGTAAACGATGTCAAAACAGAATTACAAAAATAGAATTTTATGTAAAAAGATGATAATCAAAAGAAGCAAAAAGTATTGAAAATAAGATAATAGAAATATAAAATGACGAAAAATGAACTTCGTCATTTTTTGTGCTTTAAACGAAAAATATGTAGGTTGCTCCAAGTCGCACTCGCTTCAAGAGATGCTCGTTTGGTCGCTTACGTGGTTTTATAAAATTTTAAATATATATTTTAAACTGCTGATGTTAATTAATAAAAATACAATCTAAAATATATATTTTTCAAATTTTTATATAAAACCTTGGTGTCGCAACCTACAATAAAAAAATATGTAGGTTGCTCCAAGTCGCACTCATTTCTAACGAAACTCGTTTGGTCGCTTACGCGGTTTTAAAAAATTTTCAAAACATATATTTTAGATTGATAATAAAAATAAAAAAAGTAAATAAAAAAAAGGAGGAACGGATGAAAAAAGAAATGAAAAATAGAAACTTAAAAGAAGTAAGAAAAAAGCTAGTAAAACAAGCAAAAGGAATAACCTTAGTTTCACTTGTAGTAACAATAATAATATTATTAATACTAGCAGGAGTAACCTTGAGCCTAACTCTAGGAGATAGAGGAATAATAACCCAAGCACAAAAAGCAAAAGAAGCCCAGGAAATAGCAACAATAAAAGAAGATATGCAACTAGCAATATTAGATAAAGAATTAGAAAAAGGAGGAACAGGGCTAACAAAAGAAGAACTAGAAGAAATAGCAGGAAATTATGGAGAATTACAAGAAGATGGAAACACAATAAAAACAGATGAGGGATATGAAATAAAAATAGATGAAATATACAATCAAGGAGGAGGAATAACAGGAGGAGATGCAGCAACAGATGAAGAAATAGCAAATTTACAACAAAAAGTAGAAGAACTAGAAAAAACAGTAGAAGACCTAAACAATACCAAAACAGAACTAGAAGGAACAATAGAAGATTTAAATAATCAAATAGAACAAGAAAAAGGAAATAGTGCAGTATTACAAGAACAAGTAGATAGCTTAACACAGCAAGTAGACAATTTAAACAAAACAATAGAAGAACAAGAAAACACGATAGAAAATTTAACAAATACAAAAGCAGAATTAGAAGCAACAATAGCAGACTTAAATAAACAAATAGAACAAGAAAAAGAAAATAGTACAAAATTACAACAACAAGTAGATGGCCTAACAGGACAAGTAGACAGTTTAAATAAAACAAAAGAACAATTAGAAAATACAATAAATAGTCTAAACACACAAATAGCAGAACTACAGAAAAAGCAAGCAACAGGAACAGCAGTAGCATCAGATGTATTAAGTGGAAAAACATTTTCAAACTCAAGTGAAGTAGGGCTAACAGGAACAATGACAAACAGAGGAGCAGTAAGTCAAACCTTAAATGCAGGAGGAAGTTATACAATACCAGCAGGATACCATAACGGAAGTGGAAAAGTAACAGCAAATTCACTAGCAAGCCAAACATCAGCAAATGCAGGAGCAGGGCAAATATTAAATGGATATACAGCATGGGTAAATGGAAGTAAGGTAACAGGAACAATGCCGAATTTAAATGCAAATTCAAAAATTACACATACAACAAGTAATGGAACAAAAGTAATATTAGGGGATGCAGCATATGCAAGTACAAATAGTGATGGGGTAAGTAGATTTCAAATAAGATATAATAGTACAGCAGGATATATACCAGCAAATACTTTAGTCGCATTAGAATATGCAAAAGTAGCATCAGCAATAGGACTAACAGCAAATAAAATAGTAGCAGGAAATACAATATTAGGAATAGCAGGAACGGATAAAGGATATACTGCAGGATACAATGCAGGAGTAACAGCAGCAGATAATAGAGCAAATGCAAATTCAACAAATTATAAAACAGGATATAACAATGGTTATAATGCAGGTGTTAGTGCAGGAAGAAGTGTAAAAAGTGCAACTTATAACGTAACAAGTGAAGCTAGTACATCACAGGCAAATGGACACAATATTTGGAGAGTACCAATTCCTGCAATAACATCTACACATACAATTATTGGAGGACAGTGGAATGAAACAAGTGGAAATCAATATAAATTCTATATGCCACTAAGTGGTAATATTGCTTCACCAAATAGTAATTATGTAGTTAATATGACAAGCGTTCCAGGAAATAGTTCTAGTTGGGCAACACAAACGAGTGGCACAATCTATTTATTTTGTGAACATGCAAGTAGAGGATGTAGTATAACAATATGGTATATATAGTGATAAGTTAAAACTTTTAAAAGAAATAATATTAATTACTAGAATCTTAACGAGAAATAACATTAAAAAATATACATATTGACAATTTTAAGAACATAGTTTATATTTATATATGCCTTTCTCCTAAAGGTAGAAAGGAGGTTGTTTTTATTGAATCAACTTGTTAAGCTATTAGTATTATTTTTTATTTATTTAATTTTAAATAAATTTGATAATAACTAATAAGGAAAAAGACTAGGAATTGCCCTCCTAGTCTTTTTTAGTTTTTATTGAACAACTTGTTTTTCTTGACGTCAAATATATTATACGTCATATTTTATGATATGTCAAATTTCTTAATTTTATTCATAAATGCATAAATATAGACACTTCTTTGGAAGATTTCTATAAAAATTTAATGTAAGTATCTTTCTTTGAAAGATAGAAAAATTATTAAATAAAATTAATTTATGTAAAAAGATGATAATCAAAAGAAGCAAAAAGTATTGAAAATAGAATAATAGAAAGATAAAATGACGAAAAATGAACTTCGTCATTTTTTGTATGTATGAAGAATTATTAAGAAAAAATAGAAAGACTTAATAAATAATATAAGCAATTATAAAATATCGACGTAAGGTAGATAAGAATCTTAAAATAAAAAAGAATTATAGATAATTAACTTTAACTATAATAAATTACATAATTAATATAAAAATAGAGAATAATAAAAATAAGTTGGAGGAACATATGAGAAAGAAAATAAGAAAAAATAAAATAAAGGTAAAAAGGAAAATGAGTAAGAATTTAGTAAAACAAGCAAAAGGAATAACTTTAATTTCGCTAGTAATCACAATAATAATACTACTTATACTAGCAGGAGTAACACTAAGTCTAACTCTAGGAGATAGAGGAATAATAACTCAAGCAGTAAAAGCAAAAGAAGCCCAAGAAATAGCAGCAATAAAAGAAGATATGCAACTAGCAATATTAGATAAAGAACTAGAAAAAGGAGGAACAGGGCTAACAAAAGAAGAACTAGAAGAAATAGCAGGAAACTATGGAGAATTGCAAGAAGATGGAAACACAATAAAAACAGATGAAGGGTATGAAATAAAGATAGATGAAATATATAATCAAGGAGGAGGAACAACAGGAGGAGATGCAGCAACAGATGAAGAAATAGCAAATTTACAACAAAAAGTAGAAGAACTAGAAAAAACAGTAG
>CALXRX010000026.1 GCA_944390975.1 uncultured Clostridia bacterium
TTACTTTTTTCTTTAATTTTTTATTTCTAATTTTCAATCTAAAATATATATTTGAAAATTTTATAAAACCGCGTAAGTGACCAAACGAACTTCTCTTGAATCGTGTGCGATTTGGAGCAACCTACATAATTTTCGTTTTAAGCACAAAAAATGACGAAGTTCATTTTTCGTCATTTTATCTTTCTATTATTCTATTTTCAATAGTTTTTCTCCTTTTTAGTTATTACTTTTTTACATAAAGTTATTCTTATTTAGAAAAAGTTATTTCATATTAACCTATTTTATAAATAGCTAAAATTAAATATTGATACTTCGATCCTACATTATCCTGCAATATTCCATATACTGTTTGACCAGCTGTACAATTTACAACATTTGAAAATGCATGACATCCACCGCCACTACTACTTGTTGTCCAACCATCTCTACTAACATATGATACATCTGAGCCACCACAAATTATTCTTGGTATACCTTGTTTTGAACTACCACTAAAAGTTATTCTTCCTGATAAAACAAATATATATTTTCCTGTAGAAGGAATTGTATATGTCGGTGTTTGCACAGCAACTCCTTTAGTATGACTACTTGACGAATATTCTTTTGCACCTACATATGTTACATTCGCTTTTGCCGCAGATACACCGGCATTGTATCCTGCAGTATAACCTGCATTTGTTCCTGATATTCCTAATATTGTATTCCCCGATACTATTTTATCTGCTGTTAGACCTATTGTTTTTGCTGCAGTAGCATAGTCTATTGCTAATAATGTATTTGAGGCTATATATCCACCTGTTCCAACATATCTTATTTCAAATCTATTTACTCCATCACTATTTGTAGTTGCAAATGCTGCATCTCCTAGCACTACTTTTGTTGGATTATTTGATGCATGTGTAATTTTAGAATTGTTTGTAAGATGTGCCATACTACCTGTTACTTTACTTCCATTTACCCATGCTGTATATCCACTTAACATTTGTCCTGCTCCTGCATTTCCTGATGTTTGGCTTGATAGTGAATTTGCTGTTACTTTTCCACTTCCATTATGATATCCTGCTGGTATTGTGTAACTTCCTCCTGCATTTAAGCTTTGGCTTACTGCTCCTCTATTTTCCATTGTTCCTGCTATATTTACATTACTTGAGTTTGAAAATGTTTTTCCACTTAATACATCTGATGCTACTGCTGTTCCTGTTGATTGTTTTTTCTGTAATTCTGCTATTTGTGTGTTTAAATCACTTATTGTACTTTCTAATTGCTCTTTTGTTTTATTTAAATTATCTACTTGCTTAGTTAAGTTATCTACTTGTTCTTGTAATGCTGCACTATTTCCTTGCTCTTCTTCTATTTGATTGTTCAAGTCCTCTATTGTTCCTTCTAGTTCTGTTTTAGTATTGTTTAAGTCTTCTACTGTTTTTTCTAATTCATCTATTTTTTGTTGTAATTCTGCTAGTTCTTCATCTGTTGCTACATCTCCTCCTATTGTTCCTCCACCTTCTTGATATATCTCATCTATTTTTATTTCATATCCTTCATCTGTTTTTATTGTATTTCCATCTTCTTGTAATTCTCCATAATTTCCTGCTATTTCTTCTAATTCTTCTTTTGTTAGCCCTGTTCCTCCTTTTTCTAGTTCCTTATCTAATATTGCTAGTTGCATATCTTCTTTTATTGCTGCTATTTCTTGTGATGCTTTTGCTTTCTGGGCTTGTGTTATTATTCCTGTATCTCCTATAGTTAAACTTAATGTTACTCCTGATAATATTAGTAGTATTACTATTGTTATAGCTAACGATATTAATGTTACTCCGTTTATTTTTTCTTTCCACATTTTTCCTCCTATGTTCCTTCTATTAATTTCATTTTTATTATTGTCTGCTTTTTTCTTAAATATATACTTTATATTTGTTTAATTATTATTTTATATTTTACCTTACGTAGATATTTTATAATTACTAATAATACTTGTCAAGTGTTTCTAATTTTTTGTAACATAAATATTTGTATAACAAAAAATGACGAAGTTCATTTTTCGTCATTTTATCTTTCTATTATTCTATTTTCAATAGATTTAGCCTTTTTTAGTTATTACTTTTTTACATAAAATATTGCATACAACAAAATATTGTTAAAATACTTTTTCAAATGTGTCTTTCTCAATTTCATCTGGTACTTCAATTGGATATTTTCCAGTAAAGCAACCTTCACAAAATCCATTTCTATATGATGCTTTTGCTATTTTTCTTAAATTTTCTATACTCAAATATTCTAATGAATCAGCCCCAATTTCTTCTCTTATTTGCTCTGTTGTTTTTCCTACTGCTATTAAAGCATCACGTTTTGCTACATCTGTTCCAAAATAGCATATATCTATAAATTTTGGTGAAGCTATTCTTAAATGTATTTCTTTTGCTCCTGCTTTTCTTAGTATTTTAATTAACCTTGTAATTGTTGTACCTCTAACAATTGAATCATCTACTAGTACTATTTTCTTTCCTGCTACTGTAGTTTTAATTGGATTTAATTTTAATACAACTTGGCTTCTTCTTTTTGTTTGTGTAGACTGTATAAATGTTCTTCCTATATATTTGCTTTTTATAAATGCCATATCATATGGAATTTTAGATTGTTTTGAATAGCCTAGTGCTGCATCTAATCCTGAATCTGGTACTCCTGCTACAAAATCAGCTTCAACTGGTGCTTGCATTGCTAGACATCTTCCAACTTCTTCTCTAAAGCGATGTACATTTATTCCATCTATTGTAGAATCTGGTCTTGCAAAATATATGTATTCAAAAATGCATAATCCATCTTTTTGACCGTTTTTACAATCATATGACTTTGTTTCATTATTTGTTACAACAATAACTTCTCCTGGTTTTACATCTCTTTCAAATTCTGCTCCCATTATATCTAATGCACAGCTTTCTGATGAAAATACTATATCTTTATCTAGTTTACCAATACATAGAGGTCTAAATCCTTGTGGATCTCTTACTGCAATTAGTTTTTGAGAACTCATTATTAATAATGAATATGCTCCTTTTATATACTTCATAGTATTCATAACAGCTTCTTCTATTGAATGAACTTTTAGTCTTTCTCTTGCAATTATGTACGCTATTACTTCTGTATCTGATGTAGTATTGAATATTGCACCATTTTCTTGTAATTCTTTTCTTAGTTCAACTGCATTTGTTAAGTTTCCATTATGTACTACTGCCATATTTCCTTTTGCATATCTAATTACAATTGGTTGGGCATTTTCCTTTTTAGGCTCTCCTGTTGTTGAGTATCTAACATGTCCTATTGCCATTTTTCCATTTGGCAACTCATCTACAACACTTTGACTAAATACATCTGAAACTAGTCCTACATCTTTATGAAAAGTAATTATTCCTCCATTATTTATTGCAATACCACAACTTTCTTCTCCTCTATGTTGTAATGAAGAAAGTCCTATTCGTGTATAATATGCTACATTTTCTTCTTTTTCCTCTGAATAAATTCCAAATACTCCACATTCTTCTTTTAATTTGTTAAACATAAAAAATCCCTCATCCTTCATATTCATCTATATATAATTATAAAGGATTAAGGGAAAAAAGTATATACTATTTTATTATTTTTTCGACTTTTTATTTCATTATGTTATATTTAAACACTACTCTACTACAAGAACTGGACGAAATCCAATAATGCAAGCATTATAACCAAGACCTCGATTGAAAGCAAATACTCCTGCACCAGACTCGATGTACCAACTACCTCCACGAATGAGGAATGATGAATTATACCACAAAAAACAAGAGTAATCGTTATTCCATGCTGTTGTACTTGTACGTGCTCCACTTGTTGATGTCTCCCATATTGCTTCTCCAATTCTACCTTTATTGGCTGTTTCATTGTAATTTGTTTCATCTGTTTCAGATACACCTGCATATTTGCTTCTGTATTGATTACTTTCTCCTTTTAGACTGCCTCCATATGTTTGATAATTTCCTGTTTCTGGTGCTATATATCCTGCTGTCCATTCCCACATTCCTCCACTTAAATCATATATTCCACATATGTTTCCTGTACTACTTGCTTTTTGCCCTTGTGGTGTTGTCCAACTTCCTATTACTTCATTATTCTTTATTGCTTCTAAGTTAGTTATCACTTCTTGTGCATATTCACTTTCTCCTGCATACCCTGTTACTGCATATGCTGTATTTTCTCCATCAACAGAAACGTTATTTATTGTTACTTCTTGCCCATTTCTTCCATATTTACTATATGTTAAATATACTACTGCTCCCCATTCACTATTTTTTGTTAAATGACTATCTACTTTGGCTGAATTTAGTTTGTATGGTGCAGTACTTGCTGTTAAATCTCTACATAAATCATAACTATCACTTATTCCTATATAATTCACACTTGGCTTACCTGCTGTGAATGTTGGATATTTTATCTTTGTTCCTGCTTCTCTTTCTCCATAATAATATGTTGTTCTGTCCCCTACTGCTTCTGTTATTTCCCAACTATATATTGTGCTGTATCCTACATTTGAATTTACTGCTTTGTCTGCATCTTGATATCCTGCTTCAAATTTTGCTACCCATATTCCTCCTATCTTTTTATCCCATTCTCCATTTGGGTATCCATTACTACTTCCATCTTCAAATGCTGGATGTACTATATATGCTCCTGTTTGTCCTTTTTCATCTACATAATTTTCTTGGGTTACATCTTTTTCGTCTTTATCTAAATTGCTTGTTCCTTGCAAAAATACTACGTCTATTGTTCCTCCTTGAGACTTATCACTTGCATCATTATATGTTATTTTATATGCGTATCTTGGTATCCATACCCACATACTTCCATCTGCTGTTTTTGCATTTGCCCACTTATTTTCTACACCATCATAACTATACCAATTTTCTGTTTTTCTATCTGGTGTAGCAGTTGTCTCATCTGCATTTATTACAATAGGTTGTAAGCCTGTATTTTCTAAATTTGGTTTGTTTACTTTATTAGCATTACTCCAAGTTCCATCTAAGGCTATTTCCTTTTCATCTTCCTCTTCTAATTGGTTTCCGTCCACTTAATATACTATCTAGTGCATTTGTGAAATTTGCTATTTCTGCAAGTTCTCTATCTTGGGCTTCCATATAATTTTTCCCTGCATTTTTCGCTGCTTTAAATATCCCATTTTCTCCTATGGTTAAGTTTATTGTTACCCCTGCAAGTATTAGCAAGATGATGATTGTTATTATTAGTGCTATTAACGTAATTCCTCTGTTTTTTGCTTTTAATTTATTTTTACTGCTTTTCTCCTTTTTCCTTATCACTTGACCTTTCCTCCTCATTCTCTTTTGTGATTTTATTTTTTACTTTTAACTATTTTTTATACATTTTAGCTTCATTCGCTTGCCTACTAGAAATTTTATTTAATAGATTTTAAACAATCTCTTTCTACTTTATGATACTATTTTATATTTACTAATATTACTTTGTCAATACTTTATTTTCTTGTACTGTAAAAATCATACTATTGCATTAACTAGTCCTTCTGTTGTATAATTGTTTCAAATGTATTTATAATGAAAATGGAAGGAATTAGATTATTTATGAAAATGCTAGAATTTATTTTAAGTAATAAAGATTTTTTAGAAGATTTAATTACAAGAAGTACTTATCATTCAAATGCTATTGAAGGAAGTACACTTACTTATGCTGAAACTTATGCTATTCTTTACAACGACAATAGCTTTAAAATTGAAGGAAAAGAGCCAAGGGAAATATATGAGGCTATTAATCATAAAAAAGCATTAGAATTAGTTTTTAAAAATTTGCAAAATAACGAAGAATTTGACGAGAGATTTATAAAAAAATTAAATGAAACTATAAATAGAGATATTAAAGATACAGAAGGTTACAGAACTGTACAAGTATTTATACAAGGTAGTGACCATATTCCACCTAACCCTGAAAAGGTCCCAAATTTAATGATGTATTATATATATAATTATAATCATGATGAACAAGATATTTTTACTAAAATTGCTAAATACCATATTGATTTTGAAAGAATACATCCATTTGAAGATGGAAATGGACGAACTGGTAGATTACTTTTAAATTATGAATTGCTAAAAAATGATTTACCACCTGTTGTTATAGCAAAGGAGGAAAGGGTAAAGTATTTTGAATTTTTAAGAAATAATGATATTAATGGTTTATCTGAATGGCTGAAAGAATTATCTACAAGGGAAGAAGAAAGAATGGAGAAATTTGGATTTAAAGCATAGAAGTCTTATTAATGTAAAGAGTAAAATTATAAAATCAAAAAAAGATGAAGTTGTACATTTTACACAATTCATCTTTTAAGCACTACTCAACTATAAGCACTGGACGAAAACTAACGCTACGGGTAGAATAACCATCATCACTGACAAATGCAAATATTCCTGTTTTAGATGTATTGCCCCAATCTCCCCCACGTCTAATGAATGGGCAAGTCGAATTCATAAAATAAGAATAGTCTCCGTTCCATGAAGTTGTTTCCTCTCCATTATCTGATGTCTCCCATATTCCTTCTCCTTTTCTATTTACATTTCCTTCATTAGAATAATTGGTTGAATATGAACTTGATGTTCCTTCATATTTGCTTTTGTATTCGTTACTGTCTCCTTTTAGACTTTTTCCATATTCTTGATAATTTCCTGTTTCTAGTACTATATATCCTGCTGTCCATTCCCATGTTCCTCCACTTAAATCATATATTCCATATACATTTCCTGTACTACTTGATTTTTGCCCTTGCTCAGTTGTCCAACTTCCTTCTACTTGATTATTTTTTATTGCTTCTAAGTTTGTTATTACCAGACTTGCATTTACACTTGCTCCTGCATATCCTGTTACTGCATATACTGTATTTTCTCCATTTAGCGACATATTGTTTATTGTTATCTCTTGCCCATTCCTTCCGTATTTACTATATGTTAAATATGCTACTGCTCCCCATTCACTATTTTTTGTTAAATGACTATCTACTTTGGCTGAATTTAGTTTGTATGGTGCAGTATTTGCTGTTAAATCTCTACATAAATCATAACTATCACTTATTCCTATATAATTCACACTTGGCTTACCTGCTGTAAAAGTTGGATACTTTATTTTTGTTCCTACTTCTATTTCTCCATAATAATTATTTTTTATATCTGTTGCAGTAGTCCCATTCCATCCGTATGTTACACTATATCCTACATTTGAATCTATTGCTTTGTCTGCTTCTTGGTATCCTGCTTCAAATTTTGCTACCCATATTCCTTCTATCTTTTTATCCCATTCTCCATTTGGGTATCCATTGCTACTTCCATCCTCAAATGCTGGATGTACTATATATGCTCCTGTTACTCCTTTTTCATCTACATAATTTTCTTGAGTTACATCTTTTCCATCTTTATCTAAATTGCTTGTTCCTTGTAAAAATACTACGTCTATTGTTCCTCCTTGAGACTTATCACTTGCATCATTATATGTTATTTTATATGCATATCTTGGTATCCACACCCACATGCTTCCATCTGCTGTTTGTGCATTTGCCCATTTATTTTCTACTCCGTCATAATTATACCAGTTTTCTGTTTTTCTATCTGGTGTAGATGTTGTTCCATCTGCATTTATTACAATAGGTTGCAATCCCGTGTTTTCTAGATTTGGTTTGTTTACTTTATTGGATTTACTCCAAGTTCCATCTAAGGCTATTTCCTTTTCATCTTCCTCTTCTAATTGGTTTCCGCCCACTTAATATACTATCTAGTGCATTTGTGAAATTTGCTATTTCTGCAAGTTCTCTATCTTGGGCTTCCATATAATTTTTCCCTGCATTTTTCGCTGCTTTAAATATCCCATTTTCTCCTATGGTTAAGTTTATTGTTACCCCTGCAAGTATTAGCAAGATGATGATTGTTATTATTAGTGCTATTAACGTAATTCCTCTGTTTTTTGCTTTTAATTTATTTTTATTATTCTTCTCCTGTTTCCTTATCAATTTACTTTTCCTCCTCATTCTCTCTTGTAATTTTATTTTTTACTCTTAACTATTTTTTATGCATTTTAGCTTCATTTGCTTACCTACTAGAAATTTTATTTAACAGAATTTAAACAATCTCTTTCTATTTTATGATACTATTTTATATTTACTTATATTAATTTGTCAAGTGTTTACTTATCTTATAAGCATAATTAAAAAATGAATATATTTCTTGTACAATAGTGTTATATGAAGGAATAAATGTAGTACACATTTAGAAATATCTAGAATTAATAAAACAAAGTTTAGACCTTTGATAGGAACTATAATTGATTTTATATTAAATAGAAGTAAATACTACTTCTAACATAACAATTACAAGTAGCAGAGATGCTATGAAATTACGAATTATCCACATTATTTAGACAAAAAGTAACAGAGATTAAAGAAAATAAGAAACTAATTTATAGATATTTGATGAAATAATTGATATATTTATTATGAAATTTTACATTGTTTGCTTGTTTTTTAGACATAAACATTGTAAAATATTAACAACCTTATGCTAAATGAAAGGCTAGCCCTTTCTTAAGGGCAGAAAGGGGGACTAACATTGAATAACTGCGATTTGATTTTGCGTTTTGTAGATAAGTACATAGCTGAAAAAGAAAAAAACGTTATTTTACAACAAAAGCTAAAACAACAAAAACAAATGCAAAATAACAACAATGTTAAGACTAATAGAAAGCAGTAATTAGTCGATAGAGCAGATTCGTGGTCTGCTCTATTTTTTAACAAAAAAAATCTGTGTATTCGTGGTACACAGACAACTAAATTGAACAACTGCGATTCAATGTTCATTTATTTTGTAATTAAATAATAGCACATTATTTTGAATTTGTCAAACAGTTTTCAAGTTTTTTCCGACTACTCCACTACAAGCACTGCACGGAAACCAACATTGTATGAACTGTATCCGGGATCGCGAGTGAACGCAAACACACCTGTACTGGACGCGTAGCCCCAACTACCTCCACGTAGAACGAATGGACCTAAAGAAAACACGAAATAGGAGTAATCGCTATTCCACGAAGTTGTACTTGACAACTCTCCACTTGTTGATGTTTCCCATATTGCCTCTCCAATTCTTCCTTTATTAGCTGTTTCATTGTAATTTGTTTCTTCTGTCCCAGATACTCCTGCATATTTACTTTTATATTGATTGCTTTCTCCTTTTAAACTTCCTCCATAGGTTTGATAATTTCCTGTTTCTAGTGCTATATATCCTGCTGTCCATTCCCATAGTCCTCCACTTAAGTCATATATTCCATATATATTTCCTGTACTGCTTGCTTTTTGTCCTTGTGCTGTTGTCCAACTTCCTGCTACTTGATTATTATTTATATCTGTTAAATTAGTTACTACTTCTTCTGTATCTATGCTTTCTCCTGCATATCCTGTTACTGCATATACTGTATTTTCTCCATATACTGTTATATTATTTATTGTTACTTCTTGTCCGTTTCTTCCATATTTACTATGTGTTAAATATGCTACTGCTCCCCATTCGCTGTTTTTGGTTAAATGGCTATCTACTTTGTTTGTATTTAATGCATATGGGGCATTTGTACTTGTTAAATCTTTGCATAAATCATAACTATCGCTTATTCCAATATAGTTCATACTTGCTTACTTGCTGTAAATGTTGGGTATTTTATTTTTGTTCCTTGTTGTATCTCTCCATGATAATTATTTTGTATAGTTCCTTTAGCACTTCCATCATATCCATATGTTACACTATATCCTACATTTGAATTTACTGCTATCTCTGCTTCTTGATATCCTGCTTCAAATTTTGCTACCCATATTCCTTCTATATTTTTATCCCATTCTCCATTTGGGTATCCTGTGCTACTTCCATCTTCAAATGCTGGATGTACTATATATGCTCCTGCTACTCCTTTTTCATCTACATAATTTTCTTGGGTTACATCTTTTCCATCTTTGTCTAAATTACTTGTTCCTTGTAAAAAGACTACATCTATTGTTCCTCCTTGTGATTTATCACTTAGATCGTTATATGTTATTTTATATGCGTATCTTGGTATCCATACCCACATACTTCCATCTGCTGTTTGTGCATTTGCCCACTTATTTTCTACTCCATCATAATTATACCAATTTTCTGTTGTTGTATTTGATGTGCTTGTTGTTCCATTACTATTTATTATAACTGGCTTTAGTCCTGTATTCTCTAAATTTGGTTTATTTACTTTATTTGCACTACTCCAGCTTCCATCCAATATAATGTCTTCTTTATTATCTTCTGTCCCTTCATTTCCGTCCACTTAATATACTATCTAGTGCATTTGTGAAATTTGCTATTTCTGCAATTTCTCTATCTTGGGCTTCCATATAATTTTTTCCTGCATTTTGCGCTGCTCTAAATATTCCATTTTCTCCTATTGTTAAGTTTATTGTTACTCCTGCAAGTACTAGCAAGATGATGATTGTTATTATTAAAGCTATTAATGTTATTCCTATCTCGTTTTTTGATTTTATTTTATTTTTACTGCTTTTCACTTTTTTCCTTATCAATTGACCTTTCCTCCTCATTCTCTTTTGTGTTTTTATTTTTTACTTTTAAATACTTTTTATACATTCTAGCTTCATTTGCTTGCCTACTAGAAATTTTATTTAATAGATTTTAAACAATCTCTTTCTACTTTATGATACTATTTTATATTTACTAATATTACTTTGTCAATAACTTTATTTTTTTAATGTAGATAAATTTTTAAAAAAATCACCTTGAATTTAATTTCTTAAACTCAAAGTGAAAATTTTTATTTTTTATATTAGACCTCCGTCTAAATAGTCTCTTCCATTATAATACATATGTGCAATATAAACTATTTTTTCCATTTCATCTATTGTATATAAAACAACATAGTTATTTACAACCATTCTTCTATATTGTCGTTCTGTTCTTTCTACTTTCTCTATTTCAGTACACATTTTTGGAGAATTTTCCAATAAAAGTAGATTGTATATTACTTTCTCTCTTAATCTATTTGAGGCATCTAAATTTTTTAATTTGTTAGAAATATAGTCACATATTTCTTCAAACTCATCTAGAAATTGGTCTGTTAGTTTCACTCTATATTCCATATTCCTCTTTCCATTCTTTAAAAACTTCTCTGGCATCTCTTACTCTACCATTTCTTATATCATCTTCAGCCTTTACTAGATTTTTTTCTATATCTTCTTTTAATAATTTTTTTCTATATTCTTCCATTTTCATAATTACAATATCGTTGTTATTCATTGCTATAACCATTTCTCCATTTTCGTTAACTGCTGTTTTTAAGTCTTGAATATTTGTTACTCGTACCATTTCAATACACCTCTCTTTTCTATATTATAAATAGTATAGCATAAATTTTACTATTTTTGAATATTATTTGTAAATAATTTCTTTTCTCCATTCTTATTCCACTACAAGCACTGGACGGAAACCGACAGAGTAAGCGCTGTATCCGCTAGTGCGACAGAACGCAAACACACCAGCACTGGAAGTGTCGAGCCATCTACCTCCACGCAGAACGAATGGCTCTGAAGAAAACACGAAATAGGAGAAGTTGCTATTCCATGCGGTTGTACTTGGCCATGCTCCACTTGTTGATGTCTCCCATATTGCCTCTCCAATTCTACTTATATTAACTGTTTCGTTATAATTTGTTTCATCTGTTCCAGATAGTCCTGCATATTTGTTTTTATACTGATTACTTTCTCCTTTTAAGCTTCCTCCATAGGTTTGATAATTTCCTGTTTCTGGTGCTATATATCCTGCTGTCCACTCCCATAGTCCTCCACTTAAGTCATATATTCCATATATATTTCCTGTACTGCTTGCTTTTTGTCCTTGTGATGTTGTCCAACTTCCTGCTACTTCATTATTTTCTATTGCTGTTAAATTTGTTGTTACTGAATTTGTACTAATACTTTCTCCTGCATATCCTGTTATTGCATATGCTGTACTTTCTCCATCTACTGTTATATTGTTTATTGTTACTTCTTGTCCTCCTCTTCCATATTTACTATGAGTTAAATATGCTACTGCTCCCCATTCACTATTTTTTGTTAAATGACTATCCACTTTCTCTGCATTCAAATTGTATGGTGCATTTGTACTTGTTAAATCCATACATAAATCATAGCTGTCACTTACCCCAATATAATTTACACTTGGTTTATTTGCTGTAAATGTTGGGTATTTTATTTTTGTTCCTACTGTTCTTTCTCCATAATAGTATGTTGTTCTATCTGCTGATGTTCCTGTTATTTCCCAACTATATATTGTACTATATCCTACATTAGAATTTACTGCTGTGTCTGCTTCTTGGTATCCTGCTTCAAATTTTGCTACCCATATTCCTTCTATCTTTTTATCCCATTCTCCATTTGGGTATCCTGTACTACTTCCATCTTCAAATGCTGGATGTACTATATATGCTCCTGTTGCTCCTTTTTCGTCTACATAACTTGCTTGGGTTACATCTTTTCCATTTTTATCTAAATTACTTGTTCCTTGTAAAAATACTACATCTATTGTTCCTCCTGCTGATTTATCACTTGAGTCGTTGTATGTTATTTTATAGGCATATCTTGGTATCCACACCCACAAACTGCCATCTGCAGTTTTGGCATTTGCCCAATTATTTTCTACTCCATCATAACTATACCAATCTTCTGTTTTGCTATCTGGTGTGCTTGTTGTTCCATTACTATTTATTATAACTGGTTGCAATCCTGTATTTTCTAAATTTGGTTTGTTTACTTTATTAGATGTACTCCAACTTCCATCCAATATAATGTCTTCTTTATTATCTCCTGTTCCTTGGTTTCCGTCCACTTAATATATCACTTAATGCATTTGTAAAGTTTGCTATTTCTTCTAGTTCTCTATCTTGGGCTTCCATATAATTTTTTCCTGCATTTTGCGCTGCTCTAAATATTCCATTTTCTCCTATTGTTAAGTTTATTGTTACTCCTGCAAGTACTAGCAAGATGATGATTGTTATTATTAAAGCTATTAATGTTATTCCTATCTCGTTTTTTGATTTTATTTTATTTTTACTGCTTTTCACTTTTTTCCTTATCAATTGACCTTTCCTCCTCATTCTCTTTTGTGTTTTTATTTTTTACTTTTAAATACTTTTTATACATTCTAGCTTCATTTGCTTGCCTACTAGAAATTTTATTTAACAGAATTTAAAACTTCAAATTTGAAAAAAATGCATTGAAAGAGTGTTTCTTGAACAATTTTTTTGATAAATTTAAGTTTAAATTCTGTTAAACTCTTTTTTTCTATTTTATGATACTATTTTATATTTACTAGTATTACTTTGTCAAGTTGTTTTTCTTTTTATCTTGAATAAAATAGTAAACAAAAAAAGTGATAAAGTTATATCCTAAAATTACTTTATCACCTATATTATTATATAGAAAAATCGACTTTATCATTCTTATTATCTTTTACTTTTTTTCTATTATTTTTATACTATTTCTCTATTCCTCTGCTTTTTCATCTTCTAATTCTTGTAGTTTCTTTACATTGTTTTTATACTCTATATAATCTAGTATAAAAATCTTTAACATTGTAAATATTGGAACAGCTAAAAACATTCCAAATATTCCAAAGTAAGCTCCACCTATTGTAACTGCAAATATTACAAGCAATGGGCTAATTTTTAATGAGTTTCCTACAATTTTTGGATTAATGATATTGGCATCAATTTGTTGTAATATAATAACTACTATAGCAAGCCATATCGCTTGTGATATTCCCCCAGTAAATATTGTAATAATAATTGCTATTCCTACACCAACAATTGCTCCAAAGTATGGTATTAAGTTAGATAATCCAATTAAGAAGCCTAATAAAACTGCATATTTTACTCCTAAAAGTAACATAGCTATTGATGTTAAAATTCCTACCACAAACCCATCTAAAATTTGGCTTGATAAAAATTTGAAAAATATTGTATTTGTTTTATCAAAATATTTTCCTACCGCTTTATAAGTTTTTTCCTTAAATATTGCTCCTGCAAGCTTTCTCATAAATCTTAAAATTTGTGTTCGTTCTGATAATATATATATTGAAACAATGAATGAAACAAAAAAGTCAAATAAACTGTTTGCTACACCTATTGCTCCTTTTGCATATTGTGTTATTGTTTCTAAATTTATATATTCTTCTATTTTTATATCTGATAAACTATTAGCTATTTTTTCTATATCTATTTTTCTTAAAATAGAGTCTTCTGGTATATTTTTAAATCCTTCTATTGTGTTATTATAATAGTTTACTAAGTTATTTGCTAAATCTGTTATGCTTGTAGCAAGTGCTGGCACTATAAAGTTAATTGCTAGTATTACTATAATTATTGCAATTAAATATATTGTAAAAATGCTAATTTGTCTTGCTTTTTTTCTTACTAATTTAAACTTTGATTTTCCAAACCATTCTTCTAGTTTTTTGCATGGAATATAAAATATGTAAGCTATTAATATTCCTATTATAAATGGCATTAATACATCAAAAATTCCTTTTATCCAATTTGCTATATCGCTAAAATTGTCTAATGTTTTATATACTGTAATAACAGCTACTGCAAACAAAAACCAATATAGGCCTTTTGTCCACATACGATTATTTTTTTCCATTGCTTATCCTCCTAAATTTCTATTTCTAACCCTACTGGACAATGATCACTTCCTAATATGTCTTTAAAAATATAAGCATCCTTTATTTTATCTTTTATATCATTTGATATAATAAAATAATCTATTCTCCAGCCAATATCTTTTGCCCTAGCATTTCCCATATATGACCACCAACTGTATGCTATTTTTTCTGGGTATATATATCTAAATGTATCTATAAAATTAGCATTTAACAATTCTGTCATTTTATTTCTTTCTTCATCTGTAAATCCTGCATTTCTTCTATTAGTTTTGGGATTTTTTAAATCGATTTCTTCATGTGCTACATTTAAATCCCCACACATGATTACTGATTTTTTCTTACTTAAATTAGAAAGATATTTTCTTATTTCATCTTCCCAAATCATCCTATATTCAAGTCTTTCTAATTCTCTTTTTGAATTTGGTACATAAATATTTACTAAATAAAATTCCTCAAATTCAAGTGTAATAACTCTACCTTCTTGGTCATGTTCTTCTATTCCAATTCCATATGACACTGAAATTGGATTTATTTTTGTGAATACTGCTGTTCCAGAATACCCTTTTTTAACCGCACTGTTCCAAAACTGTTTGTACCCTTTTAATTCAAAATTTTCTATTTGTCCTTCTTGCATCTTTGTTTCTTGTATACAAAATATATCTGCATCTATATTATAAAAGAAATCTTCAAATCCTTTTTTTAAAACTGCTCTTAATCCATTTACATTCCACGAAATTAGTTTCATACCTTACCTCCTAAATCTTGCAATATTATACATGATTTTTCCTCGTTTAGCAAATATATTTTGTACTTAAATACATTCTGTTACACTATTTTTCCATCTTCTATTTTAATAATTCTGTCTGCTAAATTTGCAATTTCTAAATTATGAGTAATTATTATTATAGTTTGTTTATACTTTTTATTTACTTTTTTTAATAATTGTATAATTTCATTACTTGATTTAGAATCAAGGTTTCCTGTTGGCTCATCAGCTAAAATTATAGTTGGATTTATCATTAATGCTCTACCAATCGCAACTTTTTGTTGTTGACCTCCTGAAATTTCACTTGGTAAGTGTTTTCTTCTATTATCTATATTTAAAAATTTAGTTATTTCTCTTAATTTATCTTTATCTATCTTTTTCTTATCTAGTTCAACTGGTAATAGTATATTTTCTTCTACATTTAATGTAGGAATTAAATTGTAAAATTGATAAATTATTCCTATTTTTTGTCTTCTTAATATTGTTAATTCTTTTTTGCTCATTTCAAATATATCTTTATCATAAAAATATACTTTTCCAGATGTTGGTCTTTCTAAACCTGCAATTGTATGTAATATAGTTGTTTTTCCGCTTCCAGATGGTCCTATTATTGCAATAAACTCTCCCTCTTCAACTTCAAAAGATACATTATCTACTGCAACAACTTTTGTTTCTCCTCTACCATATACTTTTTTTAAATTTTCTACTTTCAAAATTTTCATTGTTTTCCCCTTTAATTATTATTTTTCTTTTATACTTTTTGTTGAATATAATGTTACGGTTAAAAGAATTACTAATATTATTATAAAAAATATACATATACTTCCAAATGGTATTAATAATTTATTTAAAATCATAATATTTTCAATATATTTAATAATTCCATATAATATAGGTATAGATAAAATAATTGATATTATCATACTTTTTATATACATATAAATACATTCATATATTAAAATTCTTCTTATATTTATACTAGTTGCTCCTAAGCTATGTAATATTAGAAAATCTCGTCTTCTCTCATACAGGTTTGCACTTATTATATTTATTGTGCTTATAATTCCTATAACAGTTATTGCAATTATGATAATGCTTAATATTAATTGTATAATCTCTATATAGATAACCTTTTCTTGGTTTTCTAAAGAAAAATATTCTGCATCGATATCCGTGTTTTGTTTTGTATTAATATCTTCTATATAATTTGCAAATTTTATAATATCATTACATTTTAATTTAACTAAATTTGCATTTGTATCACTCCAAATCCATCTTCTTATACTATTATTATTTTTAGGAATATAATTATTAAAATTTTCTTCAATCTTGTTGTATATATCCATATTAATAAAAATAGCTGGTGTTCTATATGTTGTCTGTATATCTTTAAATCCTTCCACTAATTTATTAGTTAGTACAATATTTCCATATAAATTTTCTTTATCAATTATTTCATAACTAGATGTTTCATTCTCATAATTATAATAAGTATCTATAATGCTTAATTTTAAGTCATATCCCGGCTTTAATGCTGGATAAGAAGTATAAGTTAATTTTTCTTTTCCCTGAATTTCAGTTACATTATTGTATAGTATAAAATCCCCATAATTTGCATTTATTTTGTTAATATAATTTGTATATGTTTTATTATCCAAACCTACAATAAGCATTTTTAAACTTTTTTTATCATCTTTATATATAGTAGCATTACTATTTTCTATTATTGCATCTTGTGGCTCTACTAGTGTAAATATACCCATCATTTTGTATTCTATATATTCTATTTTACTTGCATATTTAATTTCATAATCTTTAAGCACAGATTTATAATCTATATTTGATGATTCAGGCAAACTTAACTTCGCATCAACATCATATTCATTTACTAAATCTGCTGTTGCTTTTTCATAGTTAATATATGTACTTATTGCGATATATGATGTCATACATACAACAAGTAAAACAATAATAAATCTATATTTATTTTTATTTCTCTTTATATTTTTTACAGCTAATTTTCCTTCTATTGGAAAAATTTTTTCTAATATTGTGTTTTTATTTTTATATTTTATTTGTTTATTATTCCTAATATCTTGTATAACAGATGTTGTACTTGCTTTTATACTTGGAAGTAACGCAGATAGATATATATTAATTACTATTATTAGAAGACCTATACATATATATGTAATATCAAATATTAAACTAATGCTATAGCCTGTATCAATTAATATTTTATTTATGAGTGTTAAAATTATATTTGAACTTATGCAAGAAATTACTATACCTATAATAATACCTATTATCCCCACAATACTTGCTTCAAGAAATATTATCTTTAATATTTGTCCTTCTGTTCCACCAATACTATTTAATATTGCATATTCTTTTCTCCTTTCATTTACTGTTATTAAAAAAGCATTATATAGTATTACTATAAATAAAATTGAAAAACTTAATAATATAACTAATATAACTATATCTAAAATATATGAATAATTTACTCTTGCTCTACAAATAAGAAGTTGGCTATCTTGTACTATTTCTACATCTATAAAACCATATAAAGTAAGTAATTTTTGATTAAACTCATATTGCTTTTTATCATTATTTAATTCATTTGTTAAATTTAAAGTTTGAATTATCTGTGTAGAATAACTACATGTCTTTTTTATATCATTGAACTTAATGTATATATTAATATTATTTTTTGTGTTAGGATAAGAAAATGGTTTTTCTAATTCTGTTAGTTTCTTTTCATCTTCCTCTTGTATGTATATTTTGTCTATATATTTTTGGTCTTTTATTTTATTAAAACTATTATAATCCAAGTTTCTTATTATAAAATGATAGTCATTATATTCTGTTTCTATATTCCCGAGTAATTCCATTTCTAATACTTGATATTATTATTAATGTGGTAAATATAAGTACTGAGCATAATATTATTGAAATAGTTGTAAATACTGTTCTTTTTATATTCTTTTTCATATTATTTAATGTTAATTTTGTTTCAATTTTCATACATGTTACTCCTAAAAATTATTTAACTTATATTAGTTGAGCATAACTTCTTTTCACCAGTTTTTTACATTTTCACTATTATATTAGCATTATTAGAAATTTATATCAATATTTTGAACATTTTTTTACTTTTCTAAATTTATATTCACATACTAATCTAATATAATGATAAAAAGACCATTCACTTCATTTATGAATAGCCTTTTTATTATTATGTTTAGATTTAATCAAGGAATATAGTATATAACTGCTGTTCCAGTTGTTGCACTTCCTGAATTATCATTAGAAGGTAACTTAAATGATGTATTAGTAACTGTTCCTGCTGACGTAGGATATGTTGTGTATTTAGTATGTTTCATTGCATATATTAGTCCACTATATAATGACCAAACATCTCTATAATCTCCATCAGATCTGTAGCAATCAATCATTATTATTGTTCCTGAAACATTATATGATGCTGAAAATGAGTCTTTTGTCTGAGAATTTACTGTAAAATTATCTTGTGTATAAGAACATGATACTGTTACTGATTTTACAGTCTTTCCTGCATTTTTTCCTGCACTATATCCTGCATTATATCCATTAGTATAACTTGGTCTTGAGTCTAATGTTCCTCCGCTATAGTACCCTGCTGGCACTGAAT
>CALXRX010000027.1 GCA_944390975.1 uncultured Clostridia bacterium
ATTATTTTTTATAAAAATTGTTCCTATATTTTATTTTTTATCATATAATGTACGTAGAAAATATAACTATATTTTCTATGTACATACTCTATTTCGAGGTGTTTTATTTATGAAAAACAAAAAATATAAACTTGCTTTAGTTGGTGCTACTGGCTTAGTTGGAAGAACTGCTCTTAAAGTTTTAGAAGAAAAAAATTTACCAATTTCTGAATACACTTTTTTTGCATCTAGTAAATCTGCTGGTAAAAAAATTAGGTTTATGGGAAATGATTATGAGGTAAAAGAATTAAATGAAAATTCTTTTGATGAGGGATTTGATTTTGCAATTTTTTCTGCTGGTCGGAAATACTTCAAAGAAGTTTTCTCCAATTGCTGCTTCTAAAGGATGTATAGTAGTTGATAATAGCAGTGCTTTTAGGATGGATAAAGATGTTCCTTTAATTGTTCCAGAAGTTAATCCAGAAGAAATTAAAAATAATCATGGAATTATTGCAAATCCAAATTGTTCAACAATTCAAGCTGTTGTTGCTCTTAAGCCTTTAGATGACAAATATAAAATTAAAAGAATAGTATATTCTACTTACCAGGCTGTATCTGGTGCAGGACAGAATGGTGTTGATGATTTAAAAAATGGTATTAATGGAGTTCCTAATAAAAAGTTTCCTTATCAGATATTTAATAATTGTTTACCTCATATTGATGTCTTTTTAGACAATGGCTATACAAAAGAAGAAGAAAAAATGATAACCGAGACTAGAAAAATATTAAATAAGCCGGATTTAAAAATAACTGCAACCACTGTTAGAGTTCCAGTCATAAATTGCCATAGTGAAAGTATTAATATTGAATTTGAAAATAGTTTTAATTTAGATGATTTAATTTGTACTTTAAAAAAAGCCCCTGGAATTATTGTAGAAGATGACATAGACCACAATATTTATCCACTTGCAACTAATGCAAATGGTCATGATGATGTTTTTGTTGGAAGAATTCGACGAGATTTCAGCATAGAAAATGGTATAAATTTATGGGTTGTTGCAGATAATGTAAGAAAAGGTGCTGCATCTAATGCAATACAAATAGTAGAAAAGTTAATCGAACAGGACTGACTAAATACAGTCAGCCCTGTTTTATCGTTGTATATTATTTTTCACTATTTATACTAGTATTTGCAAGTTGCTTATACTCTTGCGAATTTTCTCTTAATTTATTTACTATATCTACTAATGAATCAACTAAAAAATCTATATCTTGTTTAGTATTATCTTCCCCAAATGTTACTCTTAATGAACATTGTGCTAAATCTGATGGTAATCCTATTGCTAATAATACATGTGATGGATCTAATGAACCTGATGTACATGCTGAGCCTGTTGATGCACATATTCCTTTCATATCTAAGTTTAATAATAGTGCTTCCCCATCTACATACTTAAAAGAAATATTTGCATTTCCTGGTAGTCTTTTAGTTCTATGACCATTCAATTTTACGTAAGGTATTTTTTCTTCAATTTGTTTTATATAATAATCTCTAAGTTCTAAAAGTTTTTTATTATATTCATCAAAATTTTTATAAGAAAGTTCAATTGCTTTTCCTATTCCAACAATTCCTGCTACATTTTCTGTACCAGCTCTTTTATTTCTTTCTTGATGGCCTCCATCTTGTATTTTATCAAATTTTACATCTGATTTAACATATAATGCTCCAACTCCTTTAGGCCCATAAAATTTATGTGCAGACATAGATAATAAATCTATATTTAATTCTTTTACATCTATTTTAACATTTCCAATAGCTTGAACAGCATCTGTATGGAAATAAATATTATGCTTTTTTGCAATTTCTCCTATTTGTTTTATTGGTTGAATTGTTCCTATTTCATTATTTGCAAACATTATTGAAATTAAAATTGTTTTATTAGTAATTGCTTCTTCTAACTCTCTTATATTAATCATACCATCACTATCTACATTCAAATAGGTTATTTCAAAACCTTCTTTCGCTAAGTGTTGACAAGTGTGTAATACAGCAGGATGCTCAATTTTAGTGGTTATTATATGGCTACCTTTTTCTTTATTTGCAAAGGCAACACCTTTTATTGCTAAATTATCGCTTTCGCTTCCACAAGATGTAAAATATATCTCTTTTGTATCTGAATTGATTGCTTTTGCAACTCTTTGCCTTGCCTCTTCTACTGCTTTTTTAGATTTTCTACCTATACTATAAACCGATGACGCATTCCCATAGTTTAATGTAAAATATGGTATCATCTCTTTTAAAACTTCTTCTTTTGTTTTTGTTGTAGCAGCATGATCAAAATATCTTATATTTTCCATTATTTTTCCTCTTTTCTTTTAACTTTTTAAGTGTTTCAACTAAAAACTATTTTTCTAATAATATATTATATGAATATTTTTGATATGCTATACAAAAATAGAGTTTTATTTTTGTAATAAAACTCTATTTTCTATCTCTTATTTTAAATTTTGACTGCATCTATGACATATTGTAGGATTTTCGCTGTCACTTCCAACTGTTTCTGAATACATCCAGCATCTTTCGCATTTTTCTCCTGGTGCTTGAACTATTTTTACTCCTATTGCTACTTCGTCATCTTCATTTCTTCTATTTTCTAATATTTCTACATCTGATACTATAAATACTTCTTTTAGTAATTCTTCTTTTCCTTTTATAAATTCATATTCAGCACCATCTGCATATAGTATTACTTTTGCAGCTAGAGACATTCCTATTTCCTTATTTGCTCTTGCTAATTCTAATTTTTTAGCTACTTCATCTTTTATTTTTATTAGTTTAGCCCATTTAATTTCAAGTTCTTCATTTTCATATTCAGGATTAACTTTTGGATAGTATTCTAGCATAACACTTTGTGTATTTTCTCCATCTTTATGTTTCATATATTTCCATATTTCTTCTGCAGTATAACAAGTCATTGGTGCAAGTATTCTAACTAAACTTGATAATATTTCATACATTACTGTTTGTGCTGCTCTTCTTTCTATTGAATTTGGCTTTGATGTATATAATCTATCTTTTATTATATCTAAGTAGAAAGAACTCATATCAACAACACAAAATTGATTAATTGCATGATATGCATTATGGAAATCATAAGTGTCATAAGCTTTTGTACAATCTCTTATTAATTTATTTAACCTTAATAAAGCCCATTTATCAATTTCTAGTAAATCTTTATATGGCACTGGATTATTTACATCAAAATCATTTGTATTTCCTAGCATATATCTTGCAGTATTACGTATTTTTCTATAAACTTCTGTTACTTGTTTTAATATATTTTTAGATCCACTTACATCAGATTTATAATCTGATGATAATACCCATAATCTTAATACATCTGCCCCTGATTCGTTTATAACTTTTTTTGGATCTATACCATTTCCTAAACTTTTAGACATCTTTCTTCCCTTTTCATCTACGGTATATCCATGTGTTAAAACTTCTTTATATGGTGCTTTTCCTTTAGTAGCAACAGATGTTAAAAGTGATGATTGAAACCATCCTCTATATTGGTCACTTCCTTCTAAGTACATATCCGCTTCTGGAAGCCCTCTTTCAGCTAGTACAGATTCATGAGTAGAGCCTGAATCAAACCAAACGTCCATTATATCAGTTTCTTTTTTGAATTCTGTACAACCACAGTTTGGACATTTTGCACCTTCTGGCATAAGTTCTTTTTCTGTTAAATCAAACCATGCATTTGAGCCTTTTTCTTTAAATATTTTTTGTACTTTATCTAAGCTTTCAGGTGTTACATATTCTTTTTCACATTCTTTACAATAGAAAATTGGTATTGGCACACCCCAAGTTCTTTGGCGAGATATACACCAATCATTTCTTTCTTCTACCATTTTTGAAATTCTTTCTTCACCCCAAGCAGGATACCATTTAACTGTTTTTATTGCTTCAAGTGTTTCCTTTCTAAAACCATCTACTGAAGCAAACCATTGGTTTGTAGCCCTATAAATTACTGGATGTTTGCATCTCCAACAATGTGGATATGAGTGTCTTACATCTTCTGCAACAAGTAAATAACCATTTTCATCTAACCATTTTATTATTTCTTTATCTGACTTTGCATAATACATTCCACTAAATGGTCCTGCTTCTTCAGTTTGATGACCTTTATCATTTACTGTTACTACTATGTCTAATCCATTTTTTAATCCACAAAGGTAGTCTTCTTTACCATATCCTGGAGCTGTGTGTACTGCACCTGTTCCAGCATCTAATTCTACTACTATTGTATCATCAGAGCCCAAAACAACTCTTGAATCTCTATCTAAAAATGGGTGTTTACATATAACTCCTTCTAATTCTTTTCCTTCAAGTTCTAATACTGTATTATATTTTTCTATACTTGCTTTTTCCATTACAGTTTTTACAAGTTCTGTCGCCATTATTACTTTTTCTTTTCCTATATCTACTATACTGTATTTATATTCTGGACCTACAGTTATTCCCATATTTCCTGGTAATGTCCATGGTGTAGTAGTCCATATTACTATTGATGTGTTTTCTTTGTCAAATTTTCCTTTTGAGTCTTTTACAGGAAATTTTACATATGCAGTATGTGAACTTATATCCTTATATTCAATTTCGGCTTCAGCAAGAGCTGTTTCACAATCTGTACACCAATATACTGGTTTTAATCCTTTATATATATATCCTTTTTTATACATTTCGGCAAATACACCTATTTGTTTTGCTTCAACTTGTGGTTGATATGTTATATATGGATTATCCCAATCTCCTAGTACACCTAATCGTTTAAATCCTTCTATTTGTTTGTCTTTATACTCCTCAGTAAATTGTTTACAGGTGTCTCTAAATTTACTAACTGGTATTTCATCTCTATTTAATCCTAATTTTTCTATGGCTTTTTTCTCTGTAGGCATTCCATGTGTATCAAATCCTGGTACATATGGTGTATAAAACCCTTGTAAATTCTTATATCTTACAATTGTATCTTTTAATACTTTATTTAATGCATGCCCTAAATGTATTTCTCCATTTGCATATGGAGGTCCATCATGCAAAACAAACGGTGTTTTTCCTTCATTTTTCTTAAGTATTTTTTCATATAAATTGTTTTCAAATACTTCTTCTAATATTTTAGGCTCATTTTCTGGAAGACTTGCCCTCATTGGAAATTCTGTTTTTGGCAAGTTTAATGTTGCACCATAATCTTTCTTTTCTTCACACATATTTAATTCCTCCTTTTAAAATCAAAAAATCCATTTCTTCCTTTTTTTAGGACGAAATGGATAAATTTTCCGCGGTACCACCTAATTTAGAAATACAAAAATATAGTATTCCTCTCTTATTTTACTTTATAACGTAAGTTAAACGATTTATCTTACTATAATTTCAGATAAATAACAAAAAGGTGATAACAATAAATTATTAAACAACTAGATTTCCACCAACCTCTAGCTCTCTTTTGCTTTTACTTTACTGTATTGTCCTTTTTATAGTTTTTATTATTATGTATATTATAATAGCACGTTATTCTATCATTTGCAAGTATTTTTTTAAGTTTATCTTAAAAATCCATTTATTATTTCTTCTTCTGCTTCTTTTTCTGTTAATCCTAATGTCATTAATTTAATTAATTGCTCACCTGCAATTTTACCAATTGCTGCTTCATGAATTAAGTTTGCATCTACATTATTTGCAGTTATTTCTGGAATTGCTTTTACTGTTCCTTTATCTTTTATAATTGCGTCACATTCAACATGTGCAAAACATTTTGTGTTTCCGTAAATTTTAGAAACGAATTCTTGCTTTGAATTTTCTACTGCAACAGACCTAGAAGTTACATGTGTACTGGCATTTTCACCATTTAATTCTACTTCAAATTCTGTTTTAGCAACTTGCTTACCATGTGTCATTATCTTTTCTGAAACAACAAAATTTGTATCTGCTTCTAGTTTTCCTTTAGTCTGTCTTATTGTTGAATCTACTCCTTTTATTTGCACACTCTCCATTTCTAGTGAACTTCCTGGCTTTAATTCTACCTCTGTTACTGGATTTAGAATTCTTTTTCCTGTTCCCTTTCCTTCACCATAATGTTTTTCTATGTATTTTACTTTTGCTCCTTCTTCTAAGAAAAATCTATGTATTCCATTATGTTCTGAATCTTTATGATGTTCATTATGTATTCCGCATCCTGCAACAATTATTACATTGGCATTTTTTCCAATGTAGAAATCATTGTAAACTAAATCTTTTATTCCGCTTTCTGTAATAATTACAGGAATATGTATAAATTCAAATTTTGTATTTTCTTTTACATATATATTTATTCCTGGTTTATCTTTTTTGGTTTCTATATTTACATTTTCAGTTATTTGTCTTTCTATACCTTTACCGTTTTTTCTAATATTATATGCTCCTTTTTTTATTTCTTCTACATTAGAAATTTCATTTAATAAGTTTTCATCTATTTTGTTTATATCTTCCATTTTTACCTCCGTTCAATATAATTTGCCATTACTTAAATTTAAATTTTTAGATTATTTCTCTTGTCTATTTAATCTACAACATTCTTTTTTGGCTTCAACATTTTCAAGTACTTCTTTTGCATCTCCTATTTGTTCTATTTTTCCATTTCTCATTAATATTATTTTATCTGCAATGTTTAATATTTTTTCTTGGTGAGATATTATAATTGTTGTTCCTTTTATTATATTTCTCATATTTTCAAATACATCTATTAAATTATTGAAACTCCATAAATCTATTCCCGCTTCTGGCTCATCAAAAATAGTAAGCTTAGATTCTCTTAAAGCTACAGTTGCTATTTCTATCCTTTTTAATTCTCCTCCTGATAAAGAAGAATTTACTTCTCTGTCCACATATTCTTTTGCACAAAGTCCAACTTTTGATAAGGTATTACATGCTTCTATTTTGTTAATTTCCTTTCTTGAGGCTATTTTTAATAAATCATATACTGTAATTCCTTTAAATTTTACTGGTTGTTGAAAGGCAAATCCTATCCCTAATTTTGCTCTTTTATCTATAGGCATTTTTGTTATATCTTTATTATTAAATATTATTTTTCCTGAATCTGGCTTTTCAATTCCCATTATTATTTTTGCAAGAGTTGATTTTCCTGATCCATTTGGTCCTGTAATTGCTATAAACTTGTCTGTTTCTATTTTTAAATTTATATTATCTAATATTTTTTTGTTGTCTCTTTCAAAACATATATTTTTTAACTCTAACATTTTTTTCTCCTTTACACTTGCTTTTTTAACCTATTTTTTGCAGTTATCTTAACACAATTTTTACATTTTTCACTGTTTTCGTCATAACCACAATCTAAGTCTCCTAAATCTAATATTTTATTAATATAATTTTCTAATTTTTTTACTGTATCTTCTGATATTGCATGTTTCATTGCTTTTGCTTCATTTTCAGCAATATCTTTATCTATTTCAAGTACTTCTGTTAAAAATAATTTTAATGTTGAATATCTTTTGATTATATCTTTTGATAATTCATCTCCTGTTTTTGTTAATACAATGTTTTTATAAGCTTCATATTCTATAAGTTTTAAATCTTTTAGAGTATTTAATGCTCTATTTACACTTGGTTTAGATATTTTTAATCTTTTTGCTATATCTGTAACTCGTACTTGTTTTTCTGTGTTTTTTAATATGTATATTGTTTTTAAATATTCTTCTAATGAATTCGATAATTTCATTTTCTCACCTCTAAAAAGTTAGCTTGCACTAACATTTTAATATCTTTTTTTTCTTTTGTCAATATTTTTTTGAAATAAAAAACACCTTGAGAAATTAAACTCAAGGTATTTCTATTTTATGCAGTTTCTGTATGGTTTTGATTTTGTAATATTTTTTTCTTTTTAATATGTTTTTTTGCTATTTTATCTTCATTTATTACTATGTTTGGCTCTTTTCCTTCTAATACTGTTTCTTTTGTTATAATGCATTTTTCTATTTTAGGATTAGATGGAATATCAAACATAATATCTCTCATTATTTCTTCAATTATTGAACGTAAACCTCTTGCTCCCGTATTTCTTTGTATAGCTTTATCTACAATTACATCTAATGCTTCTTTTTCAAATTCTAACTCTACATCATCTAATTCTAACAGCTTTTTATATTGTTTTAATAAAGCATTTTTTGGCTCAGTTACAATTTTTATTAATGCTTCTCTATCTAATTCTTTTAATGTTGCAATAATTGGAAGTCTTCCAACAAATTCTGGTATTAGACCAAATTTTAATAAATCTTGTGGTAATAATTCATTATATATTGCAGATTTATCTGCATCTTTTTTACTTTCTATTTTAGCTCCAAAACCTATTACCTTTTTTCCTATTCTTTCATCAATAATTTTATCTAGCCCTTCAAATGCTCCTCCACAAATAAATAATATATTTGAAGTATTAATTTGAAGAAACTCTTGGTGTGGATGCTTTCTTCCTCCTTGTGGTGGAACAGATGCTGTTGTTCCTTCTATTATTTTTAATAAGGCTTGTTGCACCCCTTCTCCACTTACATCTCTTGTAATTGATGGATTTTCTGACTTTCTTGTAATTTTATCAATTTCGTCTATATATATTATACCTTTTTCTGCAAGTTCAATATCATAATCAGCTGCTTGTATAAGTTTTAATAGTATGTTTTCAACATCTTCGCCAACATATCCTGCTTCTGTTAATGTTGTTGCATCTGCTATTGCAAAAGGTACTTTTAAGATTCTTGCTAAAGTTTGTGCAAGTAATGTTTTTCCACATCCTGTTGGGCCTAAAAGTAAAACATTACTTTTCTGAATTTCTACATCATTTATTTCATCTTCATTATTTATTCTTTTATAATGATTATATACTGCTACTGCTAATGTTTTTTTTGCTTCTTCCTGTCCAATTACATATTGGTCTAATGTCTTTTTTATTTCTTCTGGCTTTGGTAATTCACTTGCTTCTTCTATGGTATATCCCATTTCATCATCATCTAAATAATCTTCTTCTATAATATTTTTGCATAATGATATACACTCGTCACAAATATATACTCCTGGACCTGCAACAATTCGTTTTACACTATCTTGTGGCTTACCACAAAAAGAACATTTTACATTTTTTTCATTTTGGTTTTTGGCCATTTTTTCCTCCTAGTTATAGTTTTATTTATATTATATTCTTTTATCCATAATTCCATCAATTAATCCATATTTTAACGCTTCTTCTGCTGTCATATAGTTGTCTCTTTCTGTATCTTTTTCAATAGTTTCTAAACTTTGACCTGTTCTGTCACTTAATAATTTATTTAACTTTTCTCTTGTTTTTACCATATGGTCTGCATGTATTTTTATTTCTGTGGCTTGACCAGATATTCCATTTCCACCTATTAATGGTTGATGAATTAAAATTTCAGCATTAGGTGTAGCAAATCTTTTTCCTTTTTCTCCTGAAGCTAATAATACTGCTCCCATGCTTGCTGCCATTCCAATACATATTGTTGATACTGGACATTTTATATAATTCATTGTATCTACTATTCCCATTCCATCTGTAATTGATCCACCTGGTGAATTAATATATAGACTAATTTCTTTATCTGGATCTTCTGATTCTAAGAATAAAAGTTGTGCAATTACTAAACTTGCTGTAGTTGGATTTACATCTTCACCTAAAAATATAATTCTATCTTTTAAAAGTCTAGAAAATATATCATATGACCTTTCCCCTTTGTTTGTTTGTTCTATAACATATGGAACTAAACTATTTTTTTCTAACATAATTATTTCCTCCTTGTATAATTTTTTTAAAATAAAGAAGTTGGATATTAAAATTATATTTTTATTTATAGAATTCGTACAATTCTAATTTCTAACTTCAACTCCAACTTCAATCAATTTATTTTATTTTTGCATTTTCTACTATGAATTCAACTGCTTTTTCATTTTTTAATGACTCTTTTATGTATTGTACAAATCCTTCATTTTGTTTTAATTGTTCTTCTTTTTGTCCATACATCTCAGCCATTTCTTTAATTTTTTCTTCTACTTTAATTTCATCTGCTTCAATTTTTTCAGCTTTTATTATTGCTTCTATAACTAATCTATTTTTTACAGATGTTTTTGCTTGTTCTTCATATTCTTTTCTGAATTCTTCATTTGTTTTTCCAATCATTTGTAAGTAGTTTTCTAATTTCATTCCTTGATATGAAAGTCTTTGTTCAATTTCCTTTACCATATTGTCTACTTCTGTTTCTATCATTCCTGATGGAATATCTATTTCAACGTCATCACATACAGCTTTTACTGCTGCATCTTCCATTTCATATTTTGCTTTAGTTTTATTTTCTTCTTCTATTTTTTGTTTAATGCTTTCTTTTAATTCTTTTAATGTATCGAATTCGCTAACATCTTTTGCAAATTCATCATCTAATTTTGGCATTTCTTTTTTCTTAATTTCATGTAATTTTACTTTAAATACTGCATCTTTTCCTTTTAGATTTTCTGAAAAATAGTCTTCTGGGAATTTCACATTTATATCTTTTTCTTCATCTATTTTCATTCCAATAATTTGGTCTTCAAATCCTGGTATAAATGTATTGCTTCCAATTGTTAATTCATGATTTTGTGCTTTTCCACCTTCAAATGCTACACCATCAACAAATCCTTCAAAATCAATTACAGTAATATCTCCATTTTCTACTGGTCTATCTTCTACTGAAACTAATCTTGCATTTTTTTCTTGCATATGTCCAAGTTCATGTTCTATATCTGCATCAGATACATTATACTCAACTTTCTTTAATTCTATACCTTTATATTTTCCAAGTTTTACTTCTGGTTTTGTTTGAACTACTGCTGTAAATATTAAATCTTGTCCTTTACCTATTTGTTTTACATCTAAGTCTGGGCGACTAACTGCTTCTATTTTATTTTCTGTTAATTCTTTTTCATATACTTCTGGTACTACTTCATTAAATGCATCTTCATAAAATATTTCATCACCATAATATTTTTCAACAATATTCATTGGTGCTTTTCCTTTTCTAAATCCTGGTATATTAAAATATTTTGCATTTTTTGAATATACTTTTTTGATTGCTTCATCAAATTTTGCAGCTTCAATAGTAAATTCTAATTTTACTTCATTTTTGTTCTCTGTTTTTTCAATTTTTATACTCATTTAATTCAAATCCTTTCTCATTTTCTAAATTAGCTTTTATATTATATCACGTTTTTTGTAAATTGCAAGCCCTATTATTAGCATTTCTTTTATTTATACTTCTTATTTTCATATTTTTCTTTAAACTACTATAGAGCTAAATTTATAGCTTATTATTTAGAGCATAAAAAAACTAGTACAAACTTCCTCAGATTTTACTCCTGAGAATTTTTGACTAGTTTTTTAATTTGCATAATTCATCTTACTTTTTTTCTTCTATCCTAATCTAAAAAATACAACTTTTTTTATATTCCTAACTCATATGCAGTTTCTTCTGAACTTCCATCGCCTGCTATTACTTTTACATTTTGATTTAGTAATATAACTGGACGAAGCCCAATTCCATTGCTATAGCCATATGCACAGCCGTTATCTGAACTTACATTGCACAAACGGTTGTTGTACAAGTCACCACCCGTATCCACATTCCACACATAGAAAGTACAATAAGACACATTCGAAAGTACGCTACGGGATGTTAACCAATAATGCTCTCCTGTTGTCCATGTATTAGTTGCCTGCATTGCTGTTTGGTCTGTTTTATAGTTTTCATCTTCATCCTTCATGTTATTTGCTCCTTCTACTGTTGATGTAAATTCCAATTGCACTGGTCCTGCATTTTCTGTATTCTTTGCATTAAATTTTCCATCTGTCCCTATTGTTGGCACACTTCCTACGCATCTTCCATCTAGTGCATATGGACTACTTTTTGCATAATTCTCTGCTTTTTCATTTAATGTTGATATCACATTATTATAACTGTCTCTTCCTTCTTCCCATGTATCTCCACCTAGTGTTACTTGCTCTACATTTTTATCAGATATTATTTGCAATCCATATGTGCCATCATTATATAACACTCTAAATGTTACTATTCCATTTTCTCCTACTGAAGTTATCCCTGTGTCATATTTTACATAATCTCCAGGCTTTGCCACACTTTTTAATGTTTTATAATTTGTACTAGGTGTATCTGTACCACCACTACTTCCTGTTCCACCTATTATATTATCCATCATATTTTCAAAATCTGCTAATCCGGCTAGTTCCTTATCTTGTGCTTCCATATAATTCTTTCCTGCCATCTCTGCTATCCTAAATATCCCATTCTCTCCTAATGTTAGATTTATTGTTACTCCTGCTAGTATTAATAGCACGATTATTGTTATAATTAGGGCTATTAATGTGATACCTCTGCTGTTTGCCTTTTTATTTAGCAATTCATATTTACTTTTTAATTTTAAATTTTTCTTCATTTTTTCTTTTTCCTCCTTTGTTTTCTTTTTTATTTTTTTCCTCTTATTAGTTTTTGCATTTTTTTACTTTTTATTCAGTTAGTTTTTACAATAAGATAGGTGTTTTTATTTATTCAATTGTCAATGTACCATTTTTGTTTTCCATTTTATGATACAATTTTATATTTACTTATATTACTTTGTCAAGTATTTTCATATATCTTTTTTCTCTCTTTTTCAAGTACTTTTACAGTTTTTGGTAATCATTTGTTTTCATAAATTTACTTTTTGTCTCAAGTACTGCATACTACAGTAACTTAAATTTATAACTAATTTTTAAGGCACAAAAAAACTAGTCAAATTTTCTCGTGTTTTACTTAAAGCATTCTTGACTAGTTTTTTATGAATTAAACAAACTTTTCTATTAATAAAATAATTCTACCCTTTTTTGTGTTTCCTATAATTTCTTTTATTTTAAATCTTCCTTTTCCTCTAATTGTTAAAATATCTTCTAATTTTATTGTTTTAGATGTTTTTGTTATATTTTCAAAATTTAAAAATACTCTACCACTATTTATTATTTCTTCTGCTTTTGTTCTAGAAGTTTTTGCAATTTCTGAAACTATGTTGTCTAACCTTAATGATGATACTATAATTTCTTCATCTATCTTTTTTATTTCTTGTTTATATAATTCATTAATTTCTTTTACTTTTATTTGAGCTTTACTAAATCTTGTTAAACTTGATATGTTATCTTTTACAAATTTTATAATTTCATTTAAAACTATTATGTTCGCACCTTCATTAAATACAATTATATCTCCAATTTTTTCTCTTTTTAGTCCTAGTTTCATAAGTCCACCAAGGTAGTCCCTATGTGAATATTTTCCTTGTAAATCATTTGGCAATATTATTTCTATTATTTGCATTATATTGTTGTAATTTTTTTCTACTATTTCTTTGCTAAATTTTGATGGATATATTATTAATACTTTCCTTTCTGAGTTTTCATCTCCACCAAAGAATAAATAATTTTCACATTGTATACTTTTTATTACTTTTTGTGCTATATTTTTTTGATGCAAGTCTAAAAAGTCTGTGTTTGTTATTTTATTCTTTTTTTCTGCAATTTCTATTTTATCAAATATTTTTGCTATTAATAATCTATCTTCTTCTTTGTAATGATTTAATATTTCTTGTTTATTCATAATTCCCCTCTTAGTAAGTAATAGTTATTCTACCTATATGTACATTAGTAAGTATAATAATCCAGATGTAATAAGTGGAACTGTTAAGTTATCTGTTCCTTTTATAGATACTGCTTCTACTATAGTTATAATTATGCTTGCAATTATTGCTTTTATATACCAGAATTGTACATTTATTAAGAAAATTGCTAATATTATAAATGTAATTATAAACATTGTTGCTGAGCCTACAAGCGTTTTTTTAGTAATTCCTATTTTGTATTCTTTACTATTAATTTTTCTGCCCATAATTGCAGCAAAACCATCTCCATATCCCATAACTAAAACTCCTGCAAGTCCTATTTGTGGGTTATTTATTACACCAAAACTTATAATTGCAAGAATGAATAAAGAAATTGCATAATATACAGTTCCTAGTCCATCTTGTTTTTCTCTTTCCATAACAGATATTATATTCTTTTTATATGAAATATAATTAATTATTACAAAACTTAAAGGTACAATTGAAGCAAATATAGCATCTGTAAAAAAATGCATTGCAATAAACCACCAATTACATAAAACAATATGAATAAATTTTCTGCTTGCTTCATTTCCTACTTTTTCAAATAATTTTGCTCCTACTATTACTATTGCAATAAATGCATAAGATACAACAATTCCTATTAAGTTGTTCATGATTCTCCCCTCATACTTTTTTTCACATAATATCATAAAAAAATACAAATTTCTACTATATTTAGAAATTTGTATTTTTTAAATAATTATATAAGTTGATATAAATCTTATTTTAGGTAATTGTATATTTTAATAGGTCTAATTTTCTTTTTTTAGAATTCAGCATTTTCTTGTAATTCATTTTCTATATTTAGCAATCTGTTATATTTAGCAACTCTATCAGTTCTACATGGTGCACCTGTTTTTATTTGTCCCGCATTTGTTGCAACTGCTATATCTGCTATTGTGGTATCTTCTGTTTCTCCAGATCTATGTGATATAACTGCTGTATAACCATGTTTTTTTGCAAGTTCTATTGCATCTAATGTTTCTGTTAATGTTCCTATTTGGTTTGGTTTTATTAAAATACTGTTTGCAATGCCCATTTTTATACCTTTTTCTAATCTCTTTTTATTTGTAACAAATAAATCATCTCCAACTAATTGTATTTTACCTTTTAGTTTATCTGTAAGTTTTTTCCAAGAATCCCAATCTTCTTCAGCAAGACCATCCTCTACAGATATAATTGGATATTTGTTTACTAATTCTTCTATATATTGTATCATTTCATCTTTTGTTTTAAATATGTTTGTTTTCCAAAAATAATATCCTTCTTTACCTATTTTTTTTGCTTCTTCATACATTTCTGTACTTGCAACATCTAATGCTAAGCATACATCTTTTTTTGGCTCATAGCCTGCTTTTTTTATTGCCTCTAATATAACTTCTATTGCTTCTGTTTCATCTTTTAAGTTTGGTGCAAATCCTCCTTCATCACCAACTGCAACTGAATATCCTTTTTCTTTTAATACTTTTTTTAAATTATGATATACTTCTACACCCATTTGTAAGCCTTCTTTAAAAGTTGTAGCACTTACTGGAATTATCATAAATTCTTGAATATTTATATTGTTATCAGAATGTTTTCCTCCATTTAGAATATTCATCATTGGTCGTGGTAAGACTTTACTATTTACCCCTCCTATATAATTATATAATGACATTCCTAAGGAGTTTGCTGCTGCTTTTGCTACAGCTAAGGAAACACCCAAAGTTGCATTTGCACCTAATTTTGATTTGTTTGGTGTATCATCTAACAATATTAGTTCTTTATCTATTTCTAACTGATTGTATACGTTCATTCCTTCTAATTTTTTTGCTATTTTTTTATTTACATTTTCAACTGCTTGCATTACACCTTTTCCCATATATCGTTTAGTGTCTTTATCTCGCAGTTCTACTGCTTCAAAACTACCTGTAGATGCTCCTGATGGCACTGCTGCAACTCCTAAAAATCCTCCTTGTGTTACTACTTCTACTTGTACTGTTGGGTTTCCTCTAGAATCTAAAATTTCTAAAGCTTTTATACTTTCTATTCCTAAATAATCTTTCATACTTTCCCTCCATAATTTATTCTTAATATAAGTATGATTAATTATTTGAAATTTATTCCATTTTAGAATTTTTATATAAATTATTTTTTATAATTTTTCCAACTTTTCTACAACATTGTGAAAATGTAAACTATATATATTATTATTAATACTATACCCCTACTTCTATTTATTTGGCTTTTCTTATTTATTGTTGCTATTAGCCAAAGCAACACAGTTATAGCTATTAAAAATATTATACTACTGTTAAAATTAGTTGAATATATTAATGGATTAATTACTGCTCCTAATCCAATTAACAAGCATAAATTTAATATATTTGATCCTGTAATGTTTCCTAATAGTAAGTCGGTTTCATCTCTTCTTGATGCAATAATTCCAGTTATAATTTCTGGCAATGCTGTACCTATTGCTATTATAGTCATTCCTATAAATTTTTCAGATAATCCCCAATTTTCTGCAATAATTATCGAGTTATCCACAACAAAATCAGAGCCAAATTTTAATCCTATTATGCCTAATACCAAATAAATAATGATTGTAACTATTGAACTTTTTTCTTTTGATTCAACTTCTTTAATAATTTCTTCATCTATTTTTTCATTTTTAATTTTTCTTTCTTCATATATTGTATATATGATATATGCTAATGTAAATAAGAGTAATATTACACCTTGCCCTCTTGTAATTGTTTGAGCTTCACCTAATTTTTGTGTATTACATAAGAATAAAAGTAAAAACATTACTATAATTCCTATTGGGATATGCCTTTTTACAATTCTTTTATCAAATTTAACTGGTTTTATTAAACTAGCAATTCCAAGAACTAGTAAAAAATTGCAAATGCAACTTCCTATTGAATTTCCTATTATTAAGTCAGAATATCCATCTGCAGAAGATGTAATCGTTATAAATATTTCTGGAAGTGAAGTTCCTATTGCAACTATTGTTAAACCTATTAGCATTTCTGATAACCTAAATTTTTTAGCAATACTTGTAGCAGCACTTACTAGTAAATCAGCACCTTTTACTAAAAATATAAATCCAATTATTATAAATGTTATCTCTAATAGCATAATTTCTCTCCTTGTTTATTTTTGTTGTAATTATTATACACCAAAAATAATATTAAATATACATTTTATTTGCTTCTATTCCAAAATAACGACTTTCATTTTATTTATATAAGTTAGCATTTTTTGCTACAACTATTGTTCATAATTTAATATAATTTTTTAGTTTTAGCAATACATATAAATAAATTCTTAAACTTTTACTTATAACAAAAAATTTCATCTTATTATAATTTTTTCATGAATAAATAGCTTTTTAGCTAAATATATGGTATAATTTTTATGATTTTGCTAATAGCAAAAAGTAACTTTAAACTCCGCAACAATAATAGGAGGTATTAAAATGCGGTTATTGAAAATTTCACAAAGCATTGTATTTAAAGAAGACGCTTTTTCAGGCGTTTTCAAAAAAGGGCAAGAAGTAACATTCAGTGGTTATTTGGATAGCTATGGTTTCGAAACCTTTACTGGTTATATGAAGCAACAACCTATTGATGGTAATAGTATAACTTTATGTGTAAAAGGTCATCTCGAAAAACGGTGTGGGTATGAATTAGTCTTGATACAAACAACGGAAATCAATGATAATCCTATTACAATGTGCAGTTATTTTCCATTTGTATACAATAATAAAGGAGCTGGGTATCTTGATGATACAGATGGAATACCTTCAAAGGAGGGAAAATACTTTTTTATTTGTGGGGATTATATTGCAGAAACACAAATAAAAATCGAAGGATTTGAAGAAGTTTCTCACCTTGATAACACACTTTTCGGAAAGATAGGCAAAAAGAAAATGCGACGAAGATTCAGTCGTCTTTATTATTCTGAATACACTAAGGACGCTTTGAATTGTGGTTTTCTGTTTGATTACATTCAACCTAATTGGTGTGGTGCTCGTTACAGATTGATTCATGTTTATCCTAACATTCCACATTGATTGCAAACCGCCAAAAGTAAAAAGGAAGGTAAAGTTTTTTTATTACCTTCCTTTTTGCTTTATAATATTCCATTCTTCATAATTGAATTTTCCAGTTATTTCATTAACCTTTTTAGTATCACCATAAATAATAGTACCTAAATATTCTAATTTTTCATTTTCTTTTGAAATCTTCACCTCTAGTCTACTTTTTAATGATTGAAAAAGCAATGTTTTTAATGTTTTTTGATTTAATAATGTTAAACTTAATAACATATCTGAAAAAATGAAACTACTAAAAAATGATATTGATTTAATTGATAAAGTTGAAAAAGAAATTTCACAAATGAAAAATGGTAGTATTGCTTTAATAAATCAGATTACAACAATTAGTAAGCAAAGAATTTATAATCCAAAATCTGATGTAGATGTATTGGCTGGTATAAAATTATCTAATAATAGTTTAGATTTAATAGATGAAAAAATCAAAAAACTTTTTATAAAAAATTGAATACTTTTATTAACTCTAACACATATTATATAGTATAATGTATTTAGAATACGTTAGCTGAACAATACTTATGTATTAGCGTCAGCAAATTTTAGAATACGTTTGTATCTCACAGAAATGTGGGATACTTTTTTATTTGCTTCTATTCTAAAAAAACGACTCTCATTTTATTGAAAGTCGTTTTTTTTCTTGGTTGGGCTGGCTAGATTCGAACTAGCGCATGCCAGAGTCAAAGTCTGGTGCCTTACCGCTTGGCTACAGCCCAATGTAATTTTTAATGGGGTGGAAGATGGGACTCGAACCCACGGTCTCCAGTGCCACAAACTGGCGCGTTAACCAACTACGCTACATCCACCGTTTT
>CALXRX010000028.1 GCA_944390975.1 uncultured Clostridia bacterium
GATGCAGGTGTAGTTCAATGGTAGAATTCCAGCCTTCCAAGCTGGCTATGCGGGTTCGATTCCCGCTACCTGCTCCAGCGCCCTTAGCTCAGTTGGTCAGAGCAACCGGCTCATAACCGGTGGGTCCAAGGTTCAAATCCTTGAGGGCGCACCATTTTTTTATTTATTCATTAATTTAATATGGACAGGTGGCCGAGTGGCTAAAGGCGGCAGACTGTATGCTTTGCTTATATAAGCAGAAATTGCAGCTCATACAAGTGATTGTATGATGAAAACTAGGCTAATTCGGGGAAGTCTTAACAGTATTAGCTGATGATAATCCCGAGCTAGGAGAAATCCGAGTGTAGAGACTTTATACCTGGTATCTTAAAGCTAAGATAAAGAGAAAGTCCAGACTACAAACAGTTTAACTGGTAACGAAAGTTATAGTAGTAAGAAATCTGTTCTCATACGAGTACGAAGGTTCGAATCCTTCCCTGTCCACCAAAAGAACAAAACAAAGTTGCATTATATTTGTTTAATTTAATTCAAAATAGAAAAATAATAGAGACACAAAAAAGACTTGAGATTTATCCCAAGTCTTTTTTGTGCTAGAAAACCAAATCGTTATTTCGATATACTCCCGAACTTTCAATTGAATTAAACTCACAGATATCAAAGATAATTTCTCCGTTATTGTCATATTCAAAGAAATCAACGCAGTAAGATGATGGAAAAATAGATACTTCTGATATTTGCTCTATTTTTGTTTTGATTTTTTCAAAGACATATGGTTCAATATCTATTAAGTCATCAGATGCTCTAGACACACACCAAATCTTGCCTGTTACAACAAAAACTCGCCATTCACGTTTTCCATAATCATCTCTAATAATAGAAAGCGCATCTGTTACCAATACAGGTGTTGAGTTGTTAGATATCAACATATTTCCACCGAACAAACTGTCTCCTACAAAAGAAACCAAACTTTTAGAGTCGTCCATTTGTATAATTTGGCAGATGTTCGAAAATTGTTTTTTAATGGTTTTTAAGAAAAATTTATTGCCAAATTTTTTCTCATAAAAGTCAAGATTTTTTTGAACTTCTCCAAATGTAGTCCGTAAAAATTTTCTTTGAACATCAATATGTTCAAACCAACTTTCAACAATTTTTGAATCTGCTTGCGTAACAATGGATTTTCCTCCGTTGTTTTCAATTGCACTAAGTAATTGTTCTGATTCTTGAATTTTACATCTTGGAAAAATTTCTTTTCCATTGATATCAACAGCATTATTGTCATTATCAATAAATGTCTGAGTTCTTAAATCAAATAACAATAATTTACCTTTTTGTTTGGCTAGCATGACATCTTCCTGGGCTATTTGGTAAAAAAATCTTTCTCTGGAATTATCATATTGTTTTAGATCAAAGAATACCGAAATATCTCCAGTTTTTGTTGGAAAACAATAGTAATCCATTCTGAATCCCTCCTTAAAAAATCTTTTTTGAGTTATATATATAAACTTGCACTTAGCAAGGTAATAAAATATATAATAGCATATTTTCGGTTAGAATTCAATAAAATACGTGTAATTTACAAAAGAACTTGATTTTTGAAGAATAATTTATACTACTCTTGTATTTTAAAAAAATATAATATACTTTAATAAATTGATTGATTTTTATATCAATCGTCTATGAGAGCCAAAAAGTTGTAGATAACTACGTAAATGGCACCAAGATGGAATAATATGAACACAATATATTACTTTATACGGTGGCTATGCCATAAATGTAAAGTTGTAAGTATTATGAAAAAAGTCTAGTAATAAAATACTAGGCTTTTATTTTGGTTTTTAATATTTTCAAAAGTCCATTTCTTTAGATAGTTCATCAATAGTATAAACTTTTTTGTTCTCTTTATCTACAAATTGAATTTCAAAATTACAAACTTCTATAAATTTTTGTATTGTATGAAAATTAGGGTTGCTATATTCTGTTTCATAATTTGATATAGTATTATCAGCTAAATGTAATTCATTTCCTACATTACTTTGTGTTAGCCCTCTTATTTTTCTTATATTCCTTAATATTGTACCTATCATAATAAATCCCACCTTTAATTTATTATTTCAAAAAGTGGGAAGATTATCATAAAATCTCGAAATACTCGAATATATTTTCTCGAATATCTTGAAGTTATTATTATGTTTTGATATATTGCTTGTTTTAGTAATTATCATAGCAATAATTATTGTAGCAATAGTCATTTTTGCTAGTAATAAAGGAAAATCAATGGTAAATATTGAATGGGGTTATATGCCATCCTCTGAATACTATGAGTTAAGGTTGGCAGCAACTACAAGTGAAGTATCAGGAGCAGGAAGTGGAACACTATCATTAGAAAGTTTTAACACTTTAGGTAAAGACGTAAAAAAAGCAGGCGGTAAATGGTTTAAAAATAGTAATGTTAATTTTAAGACTAAAATATTAGATGCAGATGATACCGAATCAGTTACTTTAACTGATGGGGAACACGTTGCAGTTTTTAGATTTAAAGACGGAGATAATTTTGTAAGATATACGTTTTGGGACAAAGATGATATAAAAGATGTTGAAATGGAAAAATTTAATCTTCTTAATGGTTATAAAATCACAATAAAATAGTTATAAAAATATTTATATGAGAAAGGAGTAACCATCTTATGGAAATTATACTCATTATTATATGTATTATAGGTTATATCATAATCTTTAAAAACAAAGATAAGCGATTTCCTAATAATCAAATTTTAGGTTGGTTAGTTTGTACAATAATGCTAGCAGTTGGACTATACTTATTGTATTCTGCTTACAATGGGGCTGCTGATAATGCAGCTTTCAATGCAGGTTATAGGGATGCTCTTAAATAATAGAAATTGTGCTGCTACACACCTAAATATTAGGTCAAAAGAAATGTTGGAAAGGGCACACCAACCAAATATCAAAGCAAACAGGAGCTATGGAAACATAGCTCTTTTCTACATAAATGTGCAAATTTATTGATATTTTTAAACAATTTTAATATAATAAGATTGATTTGGAGAGGAAAAAATGATAGAAAAATTAAGAAATTGTAAAATATGTCCACATAATTGTAATGTTAATAGATTAAATGGAAATAAGGGAAAGTGTGGGTGTGATGATAAATTAAAAATAGCATTAGCATCTTTACACTATTATGAAGAGCCTTGTATTAGTGGAAAAAAAGGCTCAGGAACAATATTCTTTACAAATTGTAATTTAAAGTGCATATATTGCCAAAATTATGAAATAAGTCAACAGGGAAAAGGAAAAGAAATAACAATAGAAGAGTTAGCTAATATATTTTTAAATCAACAAGAAAGAGGAGCAAATAACATAAACTTAGTAACACCAACATCATATGTATATCAAATAATTGAAGCAATAAAAATTGCAAGAAATAAAGGACTTAACATACCAATTATATATAATACTAATGCATATGAAAATGAAGAAACTATAGAACTATTAAATGGATACATAGACATATATTTGCCAGATTTGAAGTATTATGATAATACATTAGCAAAAAAATATTCAAATATAGATAATTATTTTTCTATAGCAACAAAAGCCATTTTTAAAATGTATAAACAAGTAGGAACACCAGTTTTTAATAATAATGGTATTATACAAAAGGGAGTAATAATAAGACATTTAGTATTACCAAATCATATTTTAAATTCAAAACACATTCTACATTGGATAAAGGAAAATATGCCAAATGATGTATATGTAAGCGTGATGGCACAGTATTTTCCAACCTATAAGGCGAAAGAAGATAAGTTATTAAGTAGAAAATTAACTAAAAAAGAATATAAAGAAATAGAAAGCTATTTGTATTTATTGAACTTAAAAAATGGATATATTCAAGAATTAGGAGAACATGAAGAAGAATATGTACCTGACTTTAATTTAAGTTTTTAATAAAAAACCACATTAATAAACTATTTTGTTTAACAATGTGGTTTTTTATATAATAATATGCATTTAATACATTAAAATTAAGTTATATATTACAATTCTAATTTATTAAATACTTTTTTACCTTTTTTCAAAATTGCATAACCATCTTTAAAATTGTTTTCAGATAAAACATAATTTACATCATTAATTTTAATATCATTTAGGCTAATACCACCTTGTGCAATTAATGTTCTTGCTTGACCTTTAGAAGGAGCGATTTTTGTTAATATTATTGCATCTATGATAGAAATATTTGGATTTTCTATTTTGGTAGTAGGCATACCTTCCATAGAGCCATTACCATTAAATAATGCTTCAGATGCATCTTTTGCTTTAATTGCTTCAGCATCACCATGGATAAGTTTAGTTATTTCAAAGGCAGCAATTTTTTTTGCTTCATTTATTTTTTCATCTTTAAGATTAGCTAATCTTTTAACTTCATCCATAGGGAGATAAGTAAGCATTCTTAACACATCATATACTTCATTATCTTGTATATTTCTCCAATATTGATAAAACTCATAAGGAGATGTTTTTTTTGCATCTAACCATAAAGCACCATTTACAGTTTTACCCATTTTTTTACCTTCTGCATTAAGAAGTAAAGGACAAGTTAAACAAAAACTTCCGTTTTTATGAATTTTGCGTATTAAATCAACTCCAGCAAGCATGTTAGACCATTGGTCATCTCCACCAATTTGAACTTTACAACCTTTTTCTTCAAATAGATGTAAAAAATCATAACTTTGCATTAACATATAATTTAATTCAAAGAAAGTAAGTCCTTTTTCCATACGTTGCTTAAAACATTCAGCATCAAGCATTCTATTCACATTAAAGTGTATACCATAGGTTCTAATAAAATCCATATAATTTAAGTCTAAAATCCAGTCTCCATTATTAACAATGATAGCTGCATTTTCACCTTCAAAAGAAATAAAATTACTTACTTGTTTTATAATATTGTCAACATTTTTTGAGATAGTTTCTTTAGAAAGCATTTTTCTCATATCGGTTTTTCCACTAGGATCTCCAATAAAAGCAGTACCGCCACCTATTAAAATGATAGGTGTGTGACCACATTTTTGAAAATAAGACATCATCATAAGAGGAATAAAATGACCAATATGAATACTATCAGCTGTTGGATCTATTCCTAAATATACTTTTGTTTTTTCATTTTCTACCATATCTTTAAATTCTTCTTCAAAAGTAATTTGCTTAATTAAATCTCTTTGTTTTAATACATCATAAATAGACATATTTTTAAAATTTTCATTTTCCATTTTAATATTCCTCCTTAAAATATAAAAAACACGAGTACTCGTGTTTTTTTATTATAAATTAATATTTACATTAGTACTTATATTTAATTTACTAGATAATTTTGAAAAATCCTCGTTTTCAAGATATCTATTTAAATTTTTTAAAGAAATTCCAGTATCAACTGAAATAGAGTTTAATGAATTAGAATAATTTTCATTTTCTAAATAATTTTTTAATTTTGACATTTCAAAGTTATCTTTTGGTGTGCAATTTCCACAAACATTACTTTCAGATATAAAAAAACATCCACAACGTTCACATTTTTTGAATTCCATAATATTCCTCCAAAATCTAAAATAAAACATAATCTTTTGTTTCTTGACACATATTCTAACACAAAAAATTATAAAAATAAAGTTAAAAATAAAAAATATTGACAAAATATTTATATTTGTATTAAAATCAAAACATAAAAAATTAAAAATAGGAGGTAATATAATGAAAGCTTATGTATGTAAAGTATGTGGATATGTACATTTTGGAGATGAAGCTCCAGAAAAATGCCCACAATGTGGAGCAGGAAAAGATAAATTTGTATTAAAAGAAGAAACTAGCCAAAAAAATTATGCAGATGAACATGTTATAGGTGTAGCACAAGGTTTAGATGAAGAAGTTGTTAAAGGATTAAAAGATAATTTTATGGGAGAATGTACAGAAGTAGGAATGTATCTTGCTATGAGTCGTCAAGCAGACAGAGAAGGATATCCAGAAATAGCAGAGGCATTTAAAAGATATGCTTTTGAAGAAGCTGAACATGCTGCTAAATTTGCAGAACTACTAGGAGAGGTTGTATATCCAGATACAAAGAAAAATGTAATGTTAAGAGCAGAAGCTGAATGTGGAGCTTGTATGGGTAAAAAAGAACTTGCAACAAGAGCGAAAGAATTAGGTTATGATGCAATTCATGACACAGTACATGAAATGTGTAAAGATGAAGCAAGACATGGAAGAGGATTTGAAGGATTACTAAAAAGATATTTTGGTTAAACTATTGACATTTTACATAATTAGTATTACAATAATATTGTAACTAGGAAAAACCTGTAACTCAAGTACAGAAAAGGAGGGTCCATAATGAATAGACCCCGGGATCACCCGAAAGATGAGGGAACACTAATTAAGTTTTTTAGTGAAAACTCGTAACAAGACACAGAGAACAACGAAGGAGGGGCTATATGAATAGACCTCGGGATTCCCCCAAGGAAGGGTGAAAATTAATTTTTTTTTAGTGAACTACCGTGCGCTAATGGCGCACGGCAGTTTTTTAAAATAAAGCACTTGTTGGAATGTATGTATCATCAGGAGGATATACATATTCATCGGCAGGTTTTTCACATTTTTTCATATTAGTAATTTCTATTACAGGTATATCACCATGATAATCTCCTTTAGTTATTTTGCCTGTGATATTTACCCAAGTATTATCATTAAATTCATTTGCTTTATTATAATTGCATAAAAATCCAACTACTAAAGTTTGATTATCTGAACTAATTACCATATTTCTAGCTAAAACAAATTGAGTTTCTGTAAAATCATATACTCTATAAACATACCCTGTAAAATTAATTTTTTGACCAATATAATCATCTAAATTATCATGAACAGCTTTTAGAACATTCGTATAGTTATCACTAGTAATATTTGCTATTTCAGGAGTTTTAATTGTATCATCAACAGTTTGATAATTGAATATTTTATATGCAGATATACCAGCAACTATAATTACGACAATAAAAATAAGAATAAATAATATTTTAAAAATTAACTTACGATTAAGTTTTAAGTTACAAACAAACATTACATTTCCTCTTTTCTAAAAAATAACTTTATTAGTAAAATGTATGTAAAAATAAGAAAAATATTACTTTCAAAATAAAAATCTTGCGTAAAAACACAAATAGTGATATAGTACTATAGAAATATTAAATTATAGGAGGCAAGGTAATGGGTTTATTTAAAACTTATAGTGAAAAAGAAGTAAAAAGAGTAATGCCAATAGTAAATAAAATAAATAGTTTAGAAGAAGAAATTTCTAAATTATCAGATGAAAATTTAAGAGGAAAAACTTTAGAATTTAAAAAAGAATTAGAAAATGGAAAAACATTAAATGATATATTACCAGAAGCTTTTGCGGTTGTACGAGAAGCTTCAAAAAGAGTATTAGGAATGAGGCATTTTGATGTACAATTAATAGGTGGAATTATATTACATCAAGGAAGAATAGCTGAAATGAAAACAGGTGAAGGAAAAACACTAGTTGCAACACTTCCTGTATATTTAAATGCACTAACTGGTAAAGGTGTACATGTTGTTACAGTAAATGATTATTTAGCTAAAAGAGATAGTGAATGGATGGGAAAACTATATAAATTTTTAGGATTAAGTGTTGGACTTGTAGTTTCAGGTATGGATCCAGAGGAGAAAAGAAAAGCATATGCAAGTGATGTAACATATGGAACTAACAATGAATTTGGATTTGATTACTTAAGGGACAATATGGTTATTTATAAAGAACAAATTGTTCAAAGAGACTTAAATTATGCTATAGTTGATGAAATAGATAGCATTTTAATTGACGAAGCTCGTACCCCTCTTATTATTTCAGGACGTGCAAATGAATCATCAGATCTTTATAAAAAAGCGAATGACTTTGTAAAAAGATTAAAACCAAAAATAATTGTAGAAGAAGATATAAAAGATGAAGAACAATTAGAAGATAATGAAAAATATGATTATATAGTAGACTTAAAAGCAAAATCAGCCTCACTTACTGCAAAAGGTATAAAGAAAGCTGAAGAGTTTTTTAGAATAGATAATTTTAATGATTTAGATAATTCTAATATAGTTCATCATGTAAACCAAGCATTACGTGCACATGGAGTTATGAAAAGAGATATAGATTACATGGTTAAAGATGGAGAAGTATTAATTGTAGATGAATTTACAGGAAGAATTATGTATGGAAGAAGATACAACAATGGTTTACACCAAGCAATTGAAGCAAAAGAAAATGTTAAAATTGCAGATGAATCTAAAACACTAGCAACAATTACATTCCAAAATTATTTTAGAATGTATGATAAATTAGCTGGTATGACAGGTACTGCAATGACAGAAGAAGCAGAATTTAGAGAAATATATAATTTAGATGTAATTTCTATTCCTACTAACAAACCAATGATTAGGGAAGATTTAAATGATGCTATATATAAAAACGAAAATGCAAAATATAGAGCAATAGTACAAAGTGTTAAAGAAAGTAACCAAAAAGGACAACCAGTTTTAGTTGGTACAGTTTCAATTGAAAAATCTGAAAAACTAAGTAAGATTTTAAAACAAGAAGGAATAAAACATAATGTATTAAATGCAAAATACCATGAAGAAGAAGCAAGAATTATAGCTCAAGCAGGTAAATTTGGAGCAGTTACAATTGCAACAAATATGGCAGGACGTGGAACTGATATTATGCTTGGAGGTAATAGCGAATATCTTGCAAAAGAAGCTATGAAAAAACAAAAATATACAGAAGAACAAATAGAAGAAGCGGGAGCATTTAATGAAACAGACGATAAAGATATATTAAATGCAAGAGCCAAATTTAGAGAACTAGTTGAACAATATGAAAATGAAATCAAAGAAGAAAAAGAAAAAGTAATTCAAGCTGGTGGACTAAAAATTATAGGTACAGAAAGACATGAATCAAGAAGAATTGACAATCAGTTAAGAGGACGTAGTGGGCGTCAAGGAGACATAGGTGAATCAAAATTCTATATTGGTTTAGATGATGACTTAATGAAAATATTTGGTGGAGATTTAATAACAAATGTATATAACACACTAAGTGTTGATGAAGATATGCCAATAGAAGCTAAAATGTTATCTAAAGCTGTTGAAAAAGCACAAAAAAGAGTTGAAGGTAAAAACTTTAGTATTCGTAAGCATGTATTACAATATGATGATGTTATGAATGCTCAAAGAGAGTTGATTTATAAACAAAGAAAACAAGTTTTAGATGGAGAAAACTTAAAACAAAGCATTATAAATATGATGTATAGTGTTATAGAAGACTTAATAAATATGTATTCATTAGAAGAAGTTGTTAATATTGAGGCATTAAAGGAAGAAATAAAACTTACATTTGGATTAGAAGAAATTGAAGCATTAAAGGGAAAATTTGATGAGCAAAAACTAAAAGAAGAATTAGAACAAAAAGTTATAGAAAAATATGAACAAAGAGAGCAAGAAATAGGTGAACAAGATTTAAGAGAACTTGAAAGAGTTGTTATGCTAAAAATTGTTGATCAAAAATGGATGGATCATATTGATGCAATGGATGAATTAAAAGATGGTATAGGACTACGTGCTTATGGTCAAAAAGATCCAGTTGTTCAATACAGAATAGAAGGAACAGATATGTTTGATGAGATGATATACTCAATAAAACATGATGTTGTAAAAATATTATTAAACATTAGCAAACAAAAAGAAATAAGAAGAACAGAAACAGCAAGAATTACAAGTGCATCTTTAGACAATATAAATGATGTAGATGGTCAAAAAAAAGCTAATGTTACAGTAGTAAAACAAGGTCCAGATATAGGTAGAAATGATCCATGTCCTTGCGGAAGTGGGAAGAAATACAAAAACTGTTGTGGAAAAAATTAGTAATATCAATACTTACAACTTTTTACATTTATAAAAATTAATCCACAAAAAGGCTAAATGTCCACAATTTGTCCACATAAAAAAATAATGTGGAAAGACTAGAATTGTGTGAATAAATTGATAATGATTGTTTATTAATTATACTATATTAAAAGATAATAACTTATATTATTTAAAATATTCATATAATAAAAATTCAATAGTATATAGTTTATAAAACTATATACTAATTATTTCTTGATTAGCAAAAGTTAAGTAACTATGCAAAAAATCACACAGAAATTAATTGATGTTTTATGAAAAGGAGAATGAATTATGAGTTTTTTAGGAAATGTTTTATGGTTTATCTTTGGAGGTTTTTTTAGTGGACTTTCTTGGATATTATCAGGTGTAATCTGGTGTATTACTATTGTTGGAATACCTTATGGTAGACAATGTTTCAAGTTTGCATCAATGTCTTTTGCACCATTTGGCAAAGAGATAGAATATGGTGGAGGAGTTCCCTCACTACTAGCAAATGTGATATGGATTATCCTTTTTGGTATTCCAATGGCTTTAGAAAATTTGATTTTTGGTTGTATATGGTGCATAACCATTGTTGGAATACCTTTTGGACTTCAATTTTTCAAACTTGCAAAATTATCTTTAGCACCTTTTGGGGCAAGGGTAGTATAACAAAATACTACAAATAACAAGCATTGATTTAAAATTTGTGTGATTTTTAGGAGAGTGGCAGTTGCTACTCTCCTTTTAATTTTTTTAATAGATATTTCTAATAAAATATATTTTATATAAGCATATTGTAGAATAATTTTGCTTTTTATGATATTATGTAGTAAATAGTAATTTAGGAGTAAGATTTATTATGGATAAATATAGAACAATAAAACTACTTTTTGAGAAAAATAGAAATGAAGAAAATGCTATAAAAATGTCAAAATATATGAGAGATATGTTTAAGTTTTATGGATTATCAACTCCTGTAAGAAAGTCTTTTTATAAAGATTTACTAAAAAAAGAAAAAGAAAGTAAAATTATAGATTGGGACTTTTTAGATAAATGCTATGAAGATGATTACAGAGAATTTCAATATTTAGTTATGGACTACCTTGTAACTATGCAAAATTATTTGAATTATGATGATGTTCCTAAAATCTATAAATATATCAAATCAAAACAATGGTGGGATACAATAGATGGACTAGATAGAATTGTTGGAAATATAGCATTTAAAGATAATAGAATAAATGATTTGATGCTAGAGTGGTCTAAAAATGAAGATTTTTGGGTAAGAAGAATTGCAATAGACCATCAACTATGCAGAAAAGAAAAAACTAATACTGAATTATTAGAACAGATTATAGTTAATAATTTGGGTAGCGAAGAATTTTTTATCAATAAGGCTATTGGTTGGAGTTTAAGAGATTATTCAAAGACAAATCCAAAATGGGTAAGAAATTTTGTAAACAAATACAAAGATAAAATGAATAAATTAAGTATTAAAGAAGCAAGTAAATATATTTAAGGTCAAAGATAAATTGAAAGGAAGAATTAATTATGTCTAATGAATATAAAAAAGATTTTAACGCAATGATGAATAACAATAAAGATATGCCTAAAATACAAATAGTAGAAGATGAAAAGACAATAAAAAAATATGGTGGAACTAAAATGTTTTTTGCACCACCAATTTATTATGATGAGTTAATGAAAAAAGTACCAAAAGGAAAGTTAATAACAATAAGTCAAATGAGAGAATACTTAGCAAAACAAAATAATGCAGATTTTACAGATCCAATGACAGCAGGAATATTTGTTAATATTGTCGCTTGGGCTAGTTATCAAAGAAATGCAAATATAACACCTTATTGGAGAACTTTGAAATCTGATGGAGAATTAAATGTTAAATACCCTGAAGCAATAGAGTTACAAAAAATGTTACTAGAAGAAGAAGGACATACAATTATTTCAAAGGGTACAAAAAATATAAAATACTATGTTAAAGATTTTGAAAATAGTTTAGTAGAATTATAATAATTTGAAAGAGAGTAATATTATGAAATATATAGCATTATTGAGAGGAATAAATATAAGTGGAAAAAACAAAATTGCAATGAGTGATTTAAAAAAAGAATTTACTACTTTAGGATATAAAGATGTAACAACTTATCTAAATAGTGGTAATGTTGTTTTTGAAAGTGATATTGAAGATAAAAACATAATTAAAAATGATATACAAGTAATGATAAAAAATAAATTTGATTTTGATATACCAACTTATGTTATGACCTCACAAGAATTGGAAGAATTGATAAATCATAGTCCAGACTGGTGGGGAAAAAATAATAAAGAAATATACGATAATATAATATTTATTATTCCACCAACTACTTATAATGAAGTATTTGATACGATAGGCTCTCCTAATGAATATGAAAAAATACAAGAATATAAAAATAATATTTTTTGGTCTTTTGATTTAAAAAATTATAGAAAGTCTAATTGGTGGAGTAAAACGGCAAGTACAGAAGTAAGTAATAAAATTACTATAAGAACTGCTAATACTATGAAAAAAGTATTAGAACTATGTAAAAGATAAATTTATTTGAAGAGATAGTGATTCAGTAAAATAATTTGTAATTTGACAAAAACAAGAAATTTAATTATAATTCAAAAAATGCTATTCATAGCAGAATAGCACAAAACATCCCCTTTTATTTTCATAAGAGTTGCTAGAAATAGTGGCTCTTATTTGAATTTTATTCATTATTTTATATAACTCCACCAAAACTACACAATTAAGGTATATAATAAATCAAATAAAATGTGTTCATACAGAAAGGATAAAAGTATATGAGCAAGATATTAATCATAGAAGATGAAAAAGACATACAAAATATAATAAAAGCATTTTTAGAAAATGCCAAATATGAAGTCAAAGTAGCCAATGATGGATTAGAAGGAATAAATCTTTTACAAAAGGAAAAATTCGACATAGTTTTATTAGATATAATGATGCCTAAAATTGATGGTTTTGTAGTATGTGAAATGATAAGAAAAAATAGTAATATACCAATCATTATACTAACAGCTTTAACTGATGAAGAAAGCCAAATAAAAGGATTTAATAAATTAGCAGATGACTATATAACAAAACCATTCTCAATGCCTGTTGTATTAAAACACATAGAGGCAGTTTTAAGAAGAACAGACAACAACAATGAAAATAATCATACTTTAAAATATAAAAACATTATTTTAAATATAGAAAATTATGAGGTATATGTAGATAATAAAAAAATAACATTGACTTATAGAGAATTTGAAATATTAAAATTATTTATGGAAAATCAAGGCAAAGTTTTTACACGAGATAATATATTAAACTCAATATGGAACTATGACTATTTTGGAGATGACAAGATAGTCAATACACACATAAAAAATATTCGTAAGAAACTAGGTTATGACTATATAGAAACTGTAAGAGGGGTGGGGTATAGAATTGATAAAGAAAATTAAAAGTAGTTTGTGGCTAAAAATATTCTTAATGATGACTTGTGTAATGATAGTAGTAGGGCTAATTATATATGGTATTGTTATGAAAGTAATGCCTAGTAACTATAAAAATGTAACACTTTCAAACTATACAGAAGAAATAAAAAAATTAGTATCAGATTTGGAAAATGGAACACTAGAACAAGCAACCAATAAAATATATGATTTTTGCATTATGTATGGAGCGAATGCCCAATTACAAAGTGAATATGAAACATACACATTTGGAGAAAATACAAAACAAGATTCAACTGTTCAAACAATTTCAAGTGAAGTAACCTTCATCAATTCAAAGGATACATATATTTTAGTATTGTCTGTTTCAGAAAATGCTGTAAATCAAATAATGGTTGTATTTTTAAAGATTACACCTATAATAGTTATCATAATACTGTTAATCTCAATAATAGCAGGACAAGTTATTTCAAAAATTATCACTAAACCTGTAATCGAAATAAGTAATATTTCCAAAAAACTATCAAAACTAGATATGACTTGGAGATGTAACACTTCAAGAACTGATGAAATAGGGATATTGGCAAATAATTTAGATACAATGGCAGAAAGATTAAATAAAACATTAGAAGAATTAACAGTTGCAAATATAAAACTACAAAAAGATATAAAGCAAGAAAAAGAAAGAGAAAAAATACAAACACAATTCTTTAGAGCAGTATCACACGAATTAAAAACACCTTTAACAATAATGAAAGGCGAATTAGAAGGGATGTTATACGAAGTAGGAGAATATAAAGATAAAAACAAATATTTAAAACATTCCCTTAAAGTTGCGGATGAAATGGAATATTTAATAAAAGAAATTTTGTCTATTGCGATGATGAAAGAAGAAAGTTTTAAATTGAATGAAAATAAATTTGATTTAGTAAATACACTAAAAAAAGTATATAGAAAATATCAAGGAATAGCAGAAGATAAAGAACAAGAAATAATAACAAATATACAAGAACTCTATAATTTTAAAGGAGATGAAAGACTACTAGAAAATGCACTATCTAATATTATTGGAAATGCAGTAATGTATTCTCCTAAAGGGGAAAAAATACACATAAAATTTAAAGAAAATTGTATCAAAATAGAAAATACAGGAGTACATATAGAAAAAGAAGATTTGGAGCAATTATTTGAGCCATTTTTCAGAATAGATAAATCAAGAAATAGAAATACAGGTGGAAGTGGTTTAGGACTATATATTGCTAAAACAATTTTTGATTATCACAATATTTCATGCAAAGTAGAAAATACTAAAAAAGGCGTGCTATTTACAATAATATTACCAGACTAAACACTTACAGATAATATAACATAAGAATTTAGAGAATAGGTAGATTAAAAAATCTATCTATTTTTTTGCTTTATCAAAACTACATCTAAACTCCACCTTAACTCCATTTTTATATTGTAAAAATTAGGGCGAAGGAGGAAAGGAAAATGAATTTATTAAAAAGAAGTTTTTTGTATTTAATTAGAAAATGGAGAATTAGTATTTTATTGCTATTTATTATTTTTATAGTTTCAACACTTGTACTGTCTGGAATAGCAGTTTTAAATGCAGAAGAACAAAAAACAGAAGAATTAAAAGAAGCAACAGGAACAAGTTTTTCTATTGAAAGAAATTATGGCTCAGGAGGAATGGAAACAGATGAAAAAGGAAATACATATCTAAAATCAGATGCAATAACAGAAGATATGATAAGAAAAATTGGGAATATAGACGGAATAAGTGGATATAATGCCACAGTAGAATCAATATCTTGTGTTTTAAAAAATGGAAAATATATTCCACACTCAGAAAATGACCTTGTGGGTTGGGATTTAGTGGATTCTGGCACTTTAAGTATTACAAATATAAATTCAAAATATAGTACATATTTTATATCAAATATATTTGAATTAGTACAAGGTGAACATATCACGCAAGATACTAAAAATTCAATTATTGTAAGTGAAACCTATGCCAAAAAGAATAATTTAAAGTTGGGAGATACTCTAACAGTAGTAAATGATCCAGAAAATGATGATCCTTTTGTAGATGTTAAAATCATTGGAATATTCAGAGTAGTAACAGATGCAATAGATGATAGTGATGATAAAAAAGTTTATGACCTTGCTGCATATTTTGAATATAACGATTATATCTTTTTAAGTAATGATTTATCAAATAAGTTATATGTGAATTACGATGATTCAGGTAATGGACAATATGATGTAGTAGATTATTATGTATCAAACGCAGAAAATTTAGACAATATTATTCAAGAAGTAAAAAATATTAAAGATATAAATTGGAAAAACTTTAATATTTATACAGATGATAAAGTTTATCAAAACACAAAGGATTCAATAGATAATTCAAGTACATTGATTATTAGTTTAATTGTTATTGCTATTATCGTGAGTGTTGGGGTTATTAGTATAATCGTTTTTATGAGTATAAAGGGTAGAAAAAGAGAAATAGGCATATTGCTTTCTATTGGAAAATCAAAAGTAGTAATCATGTTTCAATTTATTATAGAAACAATGATAGTTGCATTAATATCTTTTGCAAGTTCATATTTCTTTAGTAAACTAATTGCAGGAAGTTTAGGACAGGCTATGGGGAAAATAGCAGAAAGTGTAATCATACAAAAAGAACAGTTTATAATTATTGCAGGTATAGGAATATTTATTTTACTTACAATCGTTATTATATCTTGTATTCCTATTATGAAAAGAAAACCAAAAGATATTTTATCTCAAATGGAATGAGGTGGTAAATAGTGAATTTCATAAAAAGAGCATATTTATACACTACTAGAAAAAAACTAAAAACAATACTGTTATTTTCTATTATTTTAATATTGTCAACTTTGTTGGTTGTGTGTTTTTCCATTAATTCATCATCAAACATGGCAAATGCAAATGTTAGAAAAGGCTTAAAATGTGGTTTTACGGTTAATGCAAAAACATTGAAAAATGGATTAAATGAAAATATCATAAAACAAATATTAAATATAGATGGAATTACAGATGATTATACTTTAAGAAGCTATACAATAGCAGAATATAGAGATTTAAACAATAACAAACTAAAAACTAAAGATGATGTAGGACTAAAAGTATATGAACATGCAGGTAAAGTAGTATGTGATAACTTTTCAGAAAAAGACACTTATTTTACAGAGGAAGGTTTTAAATTGATTAGTGGAGAGGCAATTACTCCAGAGAAAAAACAAGTTGCATTAATACATGAAGAATTTGCTAAAAATAACAACTTAAATATAGGAGATTATATAGTATTAAACACAGTAGAAGGAAAAGAAATAAGTATAAAAGTACAGATAATAGGAATTTTTACAAATACCAGAAAAGCAGATACAGAGAATTATACTGATACAACAAATTTATATCAAAATACAATATTTTCAGACCTAAGCACAGCATCAAAGTTGAATTATGAACAAGACAATGAAAACTGTCAATATGGAGATTTTATAGTAGAAGATCCATTGGAATTAGATAATATTATCAGTCAAATGAAAAATATAGAAGGAGTGTCTTGGGATAGTTGTGTTATAACCAAAAGTGATAGCAATTACGAAAATACAAAAGAATCTTTAGAAGGGTTAGCAAAAATAGTATCTACTGCAATTATTGTGATTTTTATCATTAGTATTATATTAATTATTCTAATACTTAACCTTTGGACGAAACATAGAGTTTATGAGATAGGGGTTTTCCTATCTATTGGAATAAAAAAAGCAGATATTATATGGCAACATATAACAGAAATATTTATTGTAGCAATTCCTGCATTTATATTTTCATTTGTAACAAGTTCTATTGCAACAAAAATAGTAGAGAGCAAGTTGATTAGTAGTATTACAAACAGTATAGAAATAAGTGTTAATATATGTGATTGGCTATTAGTAAGTGGAATTGGATTAATAATTATATTAATAGCAACAGTAATTTCAATTTATCAAATTACAAAAATAAAACCAAGAGATATTTTCACAATATAAAAAATTAAAATACAAGGAGGAACAAAGATGTCAATTTTAGAAATTAAAAACTTGAAATATGAATATTCAAGAGGTAATCCAGTCTTTAAAAACATTAATGTTAATTTAGACGAAGGAAAAGTATATGCAATATTAGGATACTCTGGAAGTGGAAAAACTACATTTTTATCTTTATTAGGTGGGTTAGATACACCAACAGAAGGAGAAATTTTATTCAAAGGAGAAAATATTGCAAATTATGGTTTAGCAAAACACAGAAAAGATAATGTATCATTTATTTTCCAAAGTTATAACTTAATTGATTATTTAACACCAATGGAAAATGTATCAATAGCATCAAAATTACCACCAAAACCAATTTTAGAAAAGGTAGGACTAACAAATGAAGAAATAAAAAGAAATGTTTTAAAATTATCTGGAGGACAACAACAAAGAGTAGCAATAGCAAGGGCTTTAGCTTCAGAAGCACCAATATTACTAGCAGATGAGCCAACAGGAAATTTAGATGAGGAAACTGCTGAAGGAATTATGAGTATATTAAAAGACTGTTCTCATAAAATGAATAAGTGTGTAGTTATTGTAACTCATTCAAAAGATTTAGCCAAACAAACAGATGTTGTTTTTAGGTTAAAGAAAGGCGAATTACAAGTTGAAAGAAATAAATAATTAAGTTAATAAGTTTAGTTAGTTTGAAGAAAATTATTTTACACAACTATATTGTAGAATAATTTTCTTTTTTATGGTATTATATAACAAATAGTAATTTGGATTTGAGAGGAGAAAATTATGAAAGAAAATAATAGCACAAACAATAATGAAGAAAAATCTTATATTTGTGAGGGATTGTGTATAGGACTTGCCATAGGAACAGCATTTGGAACTATCATTGGAATAATGACAGAAATTTGGTATTTGCCAATATGTTCTTCTATTGGGATGTGTATAGGTTTAGCAATAGGAGCAAATATAAAAAAGAAAGATAAAAAATAAATTACAATAAGAAAGTGAGAGATAATTATGAAAAATGGAATAATTTTATATCAATCAAAATATGGAGCAACAAAA
>CALXRX010000029.1 GCA_944390975.1 uncultured Clostridia bacterium
TATTTTTTAATACCTAGCCGTAAAGGGCTTATCTTTTTTATATCAAATGGATTTTTCTTACTATAAAAATTTTTCCAACCTTTTTTATAATCATACAAATCTACAATTAATCCAAATTTTTCTTTCAAAAATTTATAGTATCTCATATCATATTGTAAAAAAGCTCTTTGTACTGCCCAATTACAATAATCTACAATCTGTAAACATACTTCTCCAGATGGTGTCTGTGGTAATATTTTCTGTGTAGAATCAATTGTAGTATTTAATTTATTTTCGGTATAATTCAAAGCTTTTTGTATTGCTTGTTCTAGTGGTACTTGTCTTTTTTTACTTCCTCTAGTTGCTATATAAATATAGTTGTTATTAGATAAATGTAATATATTTTTAAATAAATTTGTTATCAAAGAATCATATAGTTCTTGTGTATTACCATTAAATTTTTTAAATACATGCTCTGTTTTTCTTGCAACAACTATATTGCATGAAAAAGGTAAATCTTTTAATAACGTAAAAACCTTATATCTAACTTCTGGGCAATCATCTTTTGCATGAAATGCAATCCTTGTTTTACTCATAGAAGGTATGTCTTTTAAATATTCATCATTTAATATTTCTATCTTTAACTCATTAAGTTTTTTTCTTAAAAATTCCGGTTCTGTTGTTCTTATAAATCCCATAAGTAATATCTTTGATGCTCCGTTTTCATCACCTACAATCCATTCACCTTTTCTATTATAAAAAGTTGTATCTCCTGATTCATCTACAAAGAAGTAATTATTATTATATATATTTTCTTGCATACAGCTCATCCTTTCAAATTTATCAGATAATGTCTGATAAATTTGATTATAACATAGGATAAAAAACATTTCATTACTTATACATAAATTTTGTGAAATAATTATTTGAACTTTATAATATCTAGTTATTATTATAATACTCCCACAATGTTCTAAAACTGTGTATTGTAATTAATTTCAGAATTTCGTGGGAGTAATTTATGGAGCGGGTGGCGAGAATCGAACTCGCGCTATCAGGTCGGAAGCATGACATTCTACCACTAAATTACACCCGCATATAATTAAAAAGACACCAACTTGAATAATATTTTATTTTCAAGAGGTGTAGGACTTTGGAGCAGGTAGCGGGAATCGAACCCGCATAGCCAGCTTGGAAGGCTGGAATTCTACCATTGAACTACACCTGCATATTTACTATAGTAAATATTATAGTAAATATGTTATTATTTGTCAATACTTATTTTAAACAAATTCCCCTGTCTCCAATTTTTTTATTTGCAACATAATATTCATTTCCCATATATGATATTAGTTCAGCTTTTCCTAAATTTATTTTTCCATTTTCGATTAACTCTTTATTCGCATTTACTCCTACAATTTCACCAATAAACATATGATGACTTCCTAATTCTTTTATTTCTATTACTTTACATTCTAAGCTAATTGGGCATTCTTTTATTGAAGGTGCTTTTACATGTTTAGAAATTTCTTTAGTTAACTTCGCCACTTTAAACTTATCTTCGTCTTTCCCTGACTTTGTACCGCAATAGTCTACTTGCCAGACCAAATTTTTATCTGGTATATTTATTACAAATTCCTTTGTTTGTTTAATAATTGAATATGAATATCTAGTTGGTCTTATAGATACATATACAAGCGGTGGCTCTGAATTTAATACTCCAGTCCATGCAACAGTTATAATGTTTGAACTTTCCATGTTTCCACAAGATACCATTACTGCTGGTATTGGTGCAAGTGTTGTATTTGGTTTTAATTCTTCTTTCATTACATTCATCCTTTCTTTTTATTAATTATTATATTTTGCAAATGAAATTTGTTTAGTAACTTTATTTGCTTCTATAACTTGAATTGTTAATTTGTCTCCCATTCTATAAATTTTTCTTGTTTTTTCTCCAATTAAATATTTATGCTCGTCATCATAAATAAAGTACTCATTTTCATCTAAATTTTCAAATCTAATTAAACCTTCTACTGTATTTTCTAATTCTACAAATATTCCAAAGTTTGTTACATTGCTTATAATTCCTTCGTAAACATTTCCTATTTTATCTTGCATAAATTCTGCCTTTTTAATATCAATACTATCTCTTTCAACTTTTTTGGCAATAGTCTCTCTTTTTGAAGATTGTTCTGCTACATCCTTTGATAATTTCCTATAATTATCTTTAAAATCTTCTGTCATATTATAACTATTTTCTAAATACTTTGAAATAACTCTATGGATAAATAAATCTGGATATCTTCTAATAGGCGAAGTAAAATGACAATAATACTTACTAGCTATTCCAAAATGACCTTTATTTTCATTTTCATACCTTGCTACTTTTAAAGTTCTTAATATTAGTGTTGATACTACCGCTTCTTCTTGTTTTCCTTTTAATTGTTCTAATATGTTTGCAAACTCTTTTGGATGAATATTATCCTTATTTCCTTTTATTTTATATCCAAAATTATATAAAAACTTATTTAATTCTGTAATTTTTTCCATGTCTGGAACTTCATGAACTCTATAAACAAAAGGTGCTTCTAACCAGAAAAATTTTTCTGCAACTGTTTCATTCGCTGTTATCATGAATTGTTCTATAATTGTATTTGCAAAATTAAGTTCATATTTTTTTACATCAATTGCCTTTCCATTGTCATCTAATATTATTTTACTTTCTGGTATATCTAAATCTAAACTACCACTTTTTTGTCTTCTATCTTCTAAAATTTTAGCAAGTTCTTGCATTGTTTCAAAATTATTAACATACTTGTTATATTCTTTTAATATTTTATCATCAGATTTATCAAGAATTTTAGAAACATTGGTATAGGTCATTCTTCTACAAACATTTATAACTGCTTTAAATATTTCTGAGCCTACTACCTTTCCATTTTTATCTATCTCCATTTCAACAGCTAAAACAAATCTATCTTTTCCTTCATTTAAACTACATATTCCATTAGATAGTTTTTTTGGTAGCATAGGAATAACTCTATCTAACATATATATACTTGTTCCTCTTAATAGTGCTTCTTTATCTAGATTTGAATTTTCTTTTACATAGTAACTGACATCTGCTATATATACTCCTAATTTATAATTTCCATTTTCTAACTTTTCTACCATTACAGCATCATCTAAATCTTTAGCATCTTCTCCATCAATTGTAAAAATTACTTTATCCCTTAAATCTATTCTGTTAGGAATGTCTTTCTTTTCTATTTCTTCCTTAATTTCATCTGCTTCTTCCATTACAAAACTTGGAAATTCATATGGCAAATTGTATTCTTTAATTAAACACATCATATCTACCCCAGCTTCATTTATATTGCCAATTACTTCTACTATCTTTCCTTCTGCATTTTTTCCATTTTCAGGATATTTTGTAATATTTACCACTACTTTTTGGTTTTCCCTTGCCCCACCGAAATTCTTCTTAGATATAAATATATCTGTTCCTATTTTTTTATCATCTGGTATAACAAACCCAAAATTTCTACTGTTTTTAAATGTTCCTACAACTCTTTTTACATCTCTTTTTATTATTCTTACAATACGTCCTTCTTCTTTTTCTCCTTTTTTAGTATCTAATATCTTTACAAGTACCGTATCACCATTTAATGCACTGTTTCTATTTTTTTGTGAAATATATATTTCATTTATTCCATCACTAATTTTAACAAAGCCAAATTTCTTTAAATTTGCTTGATATACTCCTTCTACATATTTTTCATCCATTAATATATATTTATTTTTTCTATTTTTTCTTATCTTATATTCATTTTCCAATTCATCTAGAATTTTTTTTAATTCTTTTATTTCTTTTTTTGGTACTTGTAATATTTGTGCTATTTCTTTTAATTTCATTGGAATATATTCTTTATCTTTAATGAATTCAAAAATTTTTTCTTTTCTTTCCATCTTACCTCCTATCTCGTATAATAAAATAGAGGCAACGTTTGCTGCCCCCACCTATATTTTATATACTAAATCATATAAATAATTGAAAGTATAATTGTTAATATTGCAAAAATTGTACCTAAAATTATTGTCCATCTTTTTAATTTTCCTTCTCTAGTTCTTCCTTTATTTTTCTCGTAAAAATTATTTGAACTAGAGCCTGTCATTGCACTACTCATGCCTGCATCATCTTTAGATTGCATCATTGCAACAATTATTAGAGCTAAACACACAATAATATATATTCCTATTACTACATATTTTAAAATTTCCATTTATATTATTCCTCCTTAGAGTATTTTTATGTTATAACATTGATATTTTAGCATAAAGTAAAATAAATTGCAAATATTTTTGTAAAATTTCTTTTTGTTGTGTTATAATACTATTTAGATATTTGGTAACTGTTAACTGAAACATTTTTTGTTTCTCTTTATAATATGGGGGAAAAGGATATGCTTCTAAGACTTATTGTTACTTTTTTGTTCCTGTACATGTTTGTGTCTTTTTTTTATGACCTTTTAGGGAAAAAGAGCAAACGGTTATTACTTATTTTGAGGATGCTCTTCTGCATCACATTAGTTTTATCATTTATTCAGTTACTAGCTATAATTGAATCTTGTTCACCCTATAATAGAGCCATTCTTTAATGGCTCTATTTACTTAAAAATTATCCTTCTAAAACAAATAAAAGTTATATTATTATACATATTAAGCTATATATTATTATTTTAACTATATTTCTTGCCATTATATCAAAGTTTACCAATTTAATGCCTATATTATTTAGTTTATCATATTCATTTATTATTATATTTATTTGTTCTTTACTACATACTTGTTGTTCTTCCAAATATTCCTTTGCTAAATATCTTGCTTTAATCATTGCATCTGTTTCTAACATACTTCTTATGCAGTATTGTATACTTCCCATTAATATTAATATACAAAGAAAAAGCATTCCATTATTAGATAGCTTTAAAAGTGTTAATACAATTATTGTTAAAAAATATAGAAAATAAATATTGGTAAAAATAAAATTAAACCAAAGCATTTTTTTACTTTGTACAGAATGTATACATTCATGTGCAATTGTTTGAATTCTAGTAAATGAATCTTTTATGTTTGCTATTGTAATAGTATTATTGACAACAATATATAAACTTGTCTTGCTTTCTTTTTCTTCTTTTATTTTTACATCTTGGTTACCTAATTTATTTAAAATTTTTTTACAAATTTCTATGTTCTCAGGAAAAGTTTTAGTTAAATTATCTAATTCTTTATTTTCTCCAATTTTTTTTACTTTTTTTATATTAATTTCTAATATAAAAACTAATAATAATAAAAGAATAATACTAACAATTATTATATAAATCACTTTATTAATCCCTTCTTCTATTTTTCTTTTCTATATCCCATCTTTATTTAATTAAATCTTGAACAGCATCTCCTATTATTTTATTTATATCTGTTAATAAAACATTAAACTTTAATTCTGAGTCAAAATACTTTTTCATTATTTCTTCTTGAATTAATTCTAAATATAATTTTTGCATTTGGTTTGCTTTTTCATTGTCTTGTTTTGCCCCTTGTATTCCTACAAGTTGCACTTCATATCTCATTTTTTCAAATTGATCTAATTTTTCTTTTAATTTTATATTTTCTTCTACTTCTTTTTTTAATTTTTTGTAATTTTTATATTCTTCTGATTCTTTAATTTCATAAGCTAATCTATTTGCTGTGTCATATACGTTCATAAATTTAATACCTCCTATAATATATTAAAGGTTGATAGTTTTCCCCCACCAACCTTATTTTTCTATGCATATGCTTGTCTTTTTCTAAATGCTAATAGATTTGTTATTTCTGTTTCTGTATGTTTTGCTTTTTTTGTTTTCTTAGCTTTTTCTTGTGCTATTTGATTTTTCTGTCTTTCAGCCATTGTTTGACAAATTGCTTTTTGGTATATAAAATGTGTGTCTTGTGCTATTTTTGCCCAATTAAATTCATTTTTTACTTTTGCTTTTGCTTTTTTTACTACATTATCTGCTAATTGAGGATTATATAATAATGCAAGTATTGAATCTGCTAGAGAATTAGGGTTTCCAGCATAACTTTTCATTCCATCAACACCATGTTCTACTATTTCATTTAATCCTCCTATATCTGAGACAACAACAGGAGTTCCTGAAAGCATAGCTTCTAATGCAACAATTCCAAATGGCTCATAAGTGCTTGGAAAAACTGATACATCTGCACATTTATACATTTTGCAAACTTGCTTTGCATCCATATAACCTGTAAAGTACACTTTATTTGATATTCCTAATGAATCTACTTGATTTCTTAATTCATCTATCATACCACCTTTTCCAGCAATTACAAGTTTTGCATCATGATAACCTGCAAGTATTTTTGGCATTGCTGAAATTAAATGTTGTACTCCTTTTTCATATACAAGTCTTCCCATAAATAAAATTATTTTTTCATTATCTAAGGCATATTTTCTTCTAAATTCATAATCCTTTTCTATACCATTAAACATGTTTATATTTATACCATTTGGTAATACATTAATTTTTTCAAAAGGTAGTCCAAATAAGGATTGTAATTCTCTTTTCATATAATTGCTATTTACTATTACTTCTGTTGATTCATAAGTAAGCATCCACTCTGTATCATTTATATATCTTTGAGTTTCATCATGTATTCCTGAATTTCTTCCAGATTCAGTTGCATGTATTGTAGATACTATTGGTATATCATATGAGTTTTTTAAAGTCTTTGCAGCATATGCTACTAACCAATCATGTGCATGTATTACATCAAAAACTCCTTCTTTTGCAATTATTTCATTTGCTTTTGCAAGCATATTAAAATTCATTTGCATAACCCAATCAATAAAGTTATTTGGATTAATCATAAAGTTGTCTACTCTATATACTTTTACTCCTTTATCATCTTCAAAATATGGTGCATCACCATCTTTATATGTGATAACTGTTACCTCATGCCCATCTTTTATTAATCTTTTAGATAAGTCATTTACAACCCTTGCTATTCCTCCAACAATTCTAGGTGGATATTCCCAACTTAACATTAAAATTTTCATCTACAATATGCTTCCTTCCTCAACAATTTTCTTTAGTTATCTATTCCATTTTTTATTTTATACAAAAATTCGTCAATTGTAAATATGTTTTTAATAAATATTTATTTTTTCTATTTTATTTCATTTTTCTATTGAATTTATTCTTTATTTATTATAGTATATTAAAAGAAATTTCACTATACTAAGGAGGAAAATTTCATGCCAAAAGTAACTAAAGAAACAGATGAACTAACAAATAAATCTATAAGTAAAACAAATAATAAAAGTGAAAAAGCTGCTACTAAAAAAAGTTCTAGTTCTAGGAAGAGTTCTGATAAAACAAAATCTTTACCAGGAGAAAAAACAACTAAAACTTTAAATAAAAATACTAACTCTAAAACTAATTCTAAAGCAGATTCTAAAACAAGTTCTAAAGTAGGAAATAATAAAACTAAGAAAACAACAAAAAAATCTACTTCTATAAAAAACGCAAATAAAGCAGTAAAAAGTTCTACTACTAAAAAAACTTCAGTAGAAAAAGTCTCTGTTATAGAATATTATGATTTACCATATAGATATAATCAAACAACTGTAAAAATTCTTGCACAAACACCTAATATGTTGTTTGTATATTGGGACATTTCAGATGAAGACAAAGCATTTTTTGAAAATAAATATGGAAGTGATTTTTTTTCAAAAACAAAACCAGTTTTATTAGTACACAACTTAACTATGAATTATTATTTTGAACTTGAAATAAATGACTTTGCAAATAGTTGGTATTTGCATGTAAATGATGCTAATTGCAAATATGTAATTGAACTTGGAAGAAAACCATATAAATATATTCCTTCTGTTAATGAGAATTATATTTATGTTTCATCATCTAATGAAATGAATGCTCCAAATAATCATATTTTATTTGAAAAATTTAATCCTAATGTTGAATATAAAAACACAAAAACTGGAATGACTTATAATAAAGACTTTAGTAATTTTGCAAATTATAAAAATATGCAAAAAATATATAATATATATGATTTATACAAGAAAATTTATAAAGATGAATTATTTGATGAATTAAAAGCAAATAAATTTTCAAATCCTTCATCAGATTTTAGATAAAATTTATATATGTATTAAAATACAAAGGAGAAGTTTATGAATACAGTTAAAGGATATGTAAGTTTTGTCTTACATGCACATTTACCTTTCGTACATCATCCAGAAAGTGAAGATTATTTAGAAGAAGATTGGCTTTATGAAGCAATTTCAGAAACATATATACCTTTATTAACAAATTTTAAAAAATTAGAGGAAGAAAAAGTAGATTTTAGAATTACTATGTCTATTACTCCTCCTCTACTTTCTATGCTAGATAATAAGATGCTACAAAGAAGATATATTAAATATTTAAAAAAACATATTGAATTATCAAAAAAAGAAGTTAAAAGAACTTCTTATGATAAAAGACTTAATGAATTGTCAAAATATTATTTAGATAGATATACAAATGATTTACATATTTTCAAAGATGTTTACGAATGTAATTTAATAAATGGTTTTAAACATTTTCAAGATATTGGTGTTCTTGAAATTATTACTTGTGGAGCAACACATGGATATTTTCCTATTCTTTATATAAATGAAAATACTGTTAAAGCTCAAATTGCCGTTGGTGTACAAACATATGAAAAATATTTTGGAAAAAAACCTCGTGGTATCTGGCTTCCTGAATGTGGTTATGTTCCTGAAGCAGATAAATATTTAAAAGAATTTGGAATTCAATATGTTATAACTGAATCACATGGAATTTTATATGCAGATCCTACTCCAGTTTATGGAACATATGCACCAATTGTTTCTCCTAATGATATTGTTGCATTTGGCCGTGATATTGAATCTTCAAGACAAGTATGGAGTTCTATTAATGGATATCCTGGTGATTATAATTATCGTGAATTTTATCGTGATATTGGATATGATGCTGATTATGAATACATTAAACCTTATATTGCTCATAATGGTGTTAGAGTTCATACTGGTATTAAGTATTATCGAATAACTGGAGATACAGAAAATAAAGATTACTATAATCCAGTTTGGGCAATGGATTCTGTAGAAAAACAAGCTGGTCACTTTTTTGATTCAAGACAAGCACAAATTACAGCTTTAGCACCACATATGCATATTCCACCTATTATACTATGCCCATATGATGCTGAATTATATGGACATTGGTGGTACGAAGGTCCTGACTGGCTATACATCTTATTTAAAAAAATTTATTATGATAAATGTGATTTTAAATTAATAACTCCTGGTGAATATATAGATAAATTCCCTGAAATACAAGTATCTACACCTTGTAGATCAAGTTGGGGTGCAAATGGATATAGTGAAGTGTGGTTAAATCAAACAAACGATTATGTACATAGGCATTTACATGTTGCAGGAGATAGAATGGTTGAACTTACCCATTTATTTCCTAATGAAAAAAATAAATTAAGAAAACTTGCTTTAAATCAATGTGCTCGTGAATTATTGCTTGCTCAAAGTAGTGACTGGTTATTTATAATAACTAATGGTACAATGGTAGACTATGCAAAAAAGAGAATTAAAGACCATATAGGTAGATTTACTAAACTATATTATATGCTAAAAGAAGATAATATAGACGAAGTTTTCTTAAAAGATATTTGTAGAAAAGATAAAATATTTCCAGATATTAATTACATGATTTATAATTAAACAATCTTCTTTCATACTATAAACAAGTTTCAAAAATGATAGATATTGCATAAAATAATGTATATCTAAACAATTTTGGTAGATACTATTTTACATGTATGAAAGGAGATTTTTTAACTATGAAATCTATGTGCATAAAAAGTAATAATAAATACATTTTAGATTATCTACTAAAAGAATTTTCTAATATGGATTTAGACAATATTTATATCTCTAATAATTGTTTTAAAATTTATAATAATGTTATTATTCACTATTCTGGAAATAATATAGATAATTTTTATAAAATTTTATGCGATATACTTACAAAATGTATATTGTTTTTCTATGAAAAAAAACTGACTAAAAATATTATTTCATATAATTATTTTTATTTTAATGATATAGAAGCGAAGCAAATACTTGATTCTTGTATTGATTTGTTTAATTCCGATTCAAATATTTATAATGAAAAATATAAAGCTATATATAATTCTATATATTCATATGTTCTTGAGCATCATTCTATTGTTTTAAATGGCTTTATAAATTTTAGGCTTAAGAATTATAAAGAAATTTTAGATTATAATGTAGATTTATGTGTAAATAATTTTTTAATTGAAAAAGAATATTATGAATTTATAAATATTCTTCATTTATATGTTAATTCCAAACAAAGTCTTGTAGATAATTTACATCTTTTGTATATAAATAAAGAATCAATATTAATGGATAATGATAAAAATATAATTCAAGTTCAAGATAATATTTTTGATGCAAAATATCTTTCTGATATTTCTTTTTCTGCAAATGATTATTGTTTAAATACTCTACTTAATTTACTACCTGAAAAATTAAATATACATTTAATTGATAATTATGAGGATGAATTTATTACCACTCTTAAATTAATATTTGAAAATAGAGTAACAGTTTGTAATGACTGTGATATTTGTAGAGTTTATAGATTTACAAATAATGTTGTAACAAATAATATTAAGTAAAATTTTAAGCAAAAATGTTTACTCCATGTAAATTTTGATATATAATAATTTACATGGAGGTTTTATAATGGAAAATGACAAAAAGCTTGTTACGATTCTTGTTCCAGCATATAATGAACAAGAAGTCCTAAATTTACTATATGATAGATTAAAAAAAATAATGGATGAGTTAACAAAATACAACTTTGAAGTATTATTAATTAATGATGGTAGTAAAGATAATACTTTTAAAATTATGCAAGAATTAAGAAAAAAAGATAATAGAATTTGTTATTTAAATCTTTCAAGAAATTATGGTAAAGAAACAGCGATGATTGCTGGTCTTGATTATTCTAAAGGTGATTGTGTTATTATAATTGATGCGGATTTACAAGATCCCCCTGAACTTATTCCTAAAATGTTAGAATATTGGGAACAAGGTTATGATGATGTTTATGCTAAAAGAAGAAGTAGAAAAGGCGAAACCTTTATGAAAAAATTAACTTCAAAATTATATTATAAAACTTTGCAAAGTGTTACTAACATAGAAATACAAAAAGATACTGGTGATTTTAGATTACTTGATAGACGTTGTGTAGAAGCATTAAAATCTATTAGAGAATCTCAACGTTATACAAAAGGGTTATTTAGTTTTATTGGATATAATAAAAAAGAAATACTTTATGATAGAGACCCTCGTGCAGCAGGACAAACTAAATGGAACTATGGTAAATTAATAAATCTTTCTATTGATGGCTTAACTTCATTTACAACAGCACCACTTAGATGGTCTGCTTTAATAGGTATTTTAATTTCTATTGCAGGTTTTATATATATGTTAGTTATTATATTCAAAACTATTTTTAATGGAATAGATGTACCTGGTTATTCATCAACAATGGTTGTAATACTATTTTTAGGAGGTATTCAATTAATATTTTTAGGTGTTATTGGTGAATACTTAGGAAGATCATTTTATGAAACTAAAAGACGTCCTTTATATTTTATAGATAGATACAACGAAGAAAAAGAAACAAATAAAGACCTAAACAAATAGTACTATTTTAGGACAGATGTAAAATCTGTCCAATTTTATTATAAGGAGATTTAAAAATGTCTAATTTCACTTTAAAAATTATAGCTATGATATCAATGTTTTTTGATCACTTGGGCTATGCAATTTATGAAAAGTTTTCTTTTTTCAACTACATTGGTAGAATTGCCTTCCCTATTTTTGCTTTTGGAATTAGTGAAGGTTATATACATACAAAAAGTAAGAAAAATTATTTAATGCGTTTATTTATGTTTGCTATTATTTCCCAAGCACCATTTATGTTTTTTACTTCTATTTTTAATAAAGAATTTAGCTTAAATATATTTTTTACTTTATTTTTAGGTTTAGTTAGTATAATTGGTTATGAAAAATGTACGAATAAATATATAGGTTTATTATTAGTAGCTTGTCTTGGATTAACAGCTGATACTTTTAAAATGGATTATGGATATTTTGGAATATTTATGATATTTATTTTCCATATATTTAAAAACAAAAAAGTTCTTATGAATATTTCTTTTGTTGCACTATGTTTGTTAAAATATATACCTTTATATATTCGTAGTAATTTTTACTTACCATACATATTTTTATTTATATGTACTTGTTTGTCTTTAATCTTTATTAATTTATATAATGGTAAAAAAGGTAAAAACGATAAATATTTATTGTATGGTTTTTATCCAGTTCATTTAATTTTACTATACTTATTAAATATTATTTTTATTTAATGTAAAAATAGAAGTTTTATATAATATAAAAAGCAGATTACATTCTGCTTTTTTGTATACCTAATATGCATCATATGCGTTTTATAATTTTATTCTTGAACTGCAAAATTAATTCCTCTTGCTACAACATCTTTCATGTTTTCTATTAAATCATCTATTTCTTTAGGGGTAACTATAAAATTATAATCTTCTGGTGCTAATACCTCTTTTATAAGTTCGTATTTATCATCTTCTTGTAATTTATTTAAAATTTCATTTGACTTTGCTTCTTCTTGAATTTTTTGTATAAATAAGTCTAAACTATCTGCTGCTATTGTTGCTGCTTCTACAACTGTTGGAATTCCTAATGCAATTACAGGTATTCCAAGTGTATCCTTGCTTAAATCTTTTCTTGTATTTCCTACTCCTGCTCCTGGAGTAATTCCTGTATCTGCAAGTTGTATTGTACTACTAATTCTTTCAATACTTCTTGATGCTAAAGCATCTATTACTATTAATAATTTAGGGTGGATATTTTCTACAATACCTTTAATTATTTCTAATGTCTCGATTCCTGTTGTACCTAATACACCTGGCGAAATAGCACTAACTGGTCTTGTTGTTTCTGGTATTACTTCTGGCATATATGTTAAGATATGCCTTGTTACATCAATTTCATTTATTACTTTAGGTCCTAAAGAGTCTGGAGTAACATATATATTTCCTAATCCTACTACTAAAATATCATCTTTATTATTAACGTGTTTTTGTAATAATACTTTTAATTCTTTGGTTAAAACTTCCGATGCTTTTTGAATATCTTCGTCTGTTGCTATTTTTAAATTCTTTATATCTATTGTAATATAATTTCCTATAGGTTTTCCTAATGCTTCTGCCCCTTTTTCATCAATAATTTTCACCCTAGATGTTTTTATTTTATCACTAATTTCTTCTTCTTCTGTTTCAATTCCATCAACTTCATTTTCTATTTTATTTGCTTTTTTATAAATATTTCTTCTTTCTAAAGCCAAATCAGTCCTAAAACTATACATAATAAAAAACCTCACTTTCTTTTTTATATTTTAAGAAAACTGTGAGATTTTATACAAACTTTTAATATTTTCTAAATAATTTTTAAGAACAATACCTACACAAAATACTTTCTAGACCTATATTTAAATCAATTAAACCAACTTTATAATTTGAATCCAATTTAATTAACTCTTCTAAAATACTTTTTAATTCATCCTTATTAAAAAAATTACTTTGTGCTTTATATTTATTTACTAAAAATACTTGGTTTGGTTTTAAATTTAGTACCTCTGTTATATTTCTATTTTGCTCAGTAGCAAGTTTTACTATATATATTTTTTTAAAATGATTATATAGTGTTATAAGAATTTTCTGTATTGGCTCTTTTGCATAAATTAAATTATATAAAATAATTCTTGCTTCTTTTATATTTTTTTTACCTAAACTATCTGTTAAATCAAATATAACACTATCTATTTGTTTTATAGCTAAAAGATCTATACTCTCTTTAGTTATTGTTCCCCCACTACCTACGTATTCTATTTGTTTTCTAATTTCATTTATTAAATCCTGCATCCCAGTTAAAGAACATTCTATAAGATATTTAAGCGTACTTTCTTCCACATTTACATTGTATGCTTTACAAATGGCTTTTAATCTAGCTATAATTTGAACTGGTTTTTGATACTCAAAATTACAAATAACAGCTCCAAATTCTTCTACTGTATTAAATAGTTTTGTTTTATCTACACTCTCCTCAATAAATACTATTATAACTGTTTCTTTTATTATGTCTTTATTTTCCTTTAAATATTTATCAAGTAAATCTCTGTACTCGCTAAATAATGCTCCCTTTTTCTTTACTTCTCTTTTAAATAAACCTAAGTTTTTTATAATTATTAATTTTTTATCAAATCCAAATGCTGGTGTTTCTATATCTTGAATTAGTTCACTCATATTTGTATCATCAATTTCTATATAATTTATTCCTTTTACTATTTCTCCAAAATTATGCTTTATTTTTTTTACACATGTTTCTAAAAGGTATGTTTCTTCTCCATATAATAAATACATACTATCTAATTTATTATTTTTCAACTGTTTTTCTAAGTTTTCTATACTTATCATATGTTTTTCATATCCTTTCTATTATAATTTTTCTGCAAATTTTGAAGAGTGAGCATGGCAAATAGCAATTGCCATACTATCTGTTATATCATCTAATTTAGGTAATTTATCTACTTTTAATATTGTTTTAACCATTTTCTGAACTTGAATTTTATCTGCTCTTCCATAACCCACGACTGCTTGTTTAACTTGTAAAGGTGTATATTCAAATGTTGGAATTTGCTTTTGACATCCTACTACTAATATAATTCCTCTAGCTTGTGCAACATTTATTGCTGTTTTTACATTATTATTAAAAAACAATTCTTCAACAGCAACCGCTTCTGGTTTATATTGATCAATAATTTCTCCTAAATCTGTATATATTTTAGATAGCCTTAATGGAAATGACATTTTTGCAGGTGTTGTTACTGCTCCACTATCTACTAATTTAAATTTATTTCCTATGTAATCTATAATACTATATCCTGTAATTGCAAAACCAGGATCAACTCCTAATATACGCATTTTTTCTCCTTGTAATTAATCTTTTTTGGTTTCATTTTCTAATATAATTCTAAATACTTCAGCTACACTCCAAGCTTGTGCCATTGTTCCTTTTGGTAAGTATGGTGTTTTTGAATCATATAATTCTGAAATACTTCCTACCATTCCTTCTTCATAAAAAGCTTTAATAAATGTTTTATTTACTGATTCTACAAAATTATTGTATCCTTCTTGTAATTCATTCTTTTTTTGCTTATTTTTTGCACTAGTAATCATATTTTTATAACTATTGTAGTAAAGTCCTAGTAACCATGGCCATGTTATACCTTGATGATAACTCATATCTCTTTTAAATGGATTTCCTTCGTATACTTCAATATAATTTTCTTCACCTTTTGCTAAAGTTTTTAATCCATATTTATTTAATAATTTTTTTGTAACTGTATCAAACATTTCATATGCAACCTGTGAACTTGGATCTAATACTGGATAGGTTAAAGATAAACTATATAACTGATTAGGTCTAATTTTTTTATCTCCAAGCACATCATAAAGACATTTCCTTTTTTCATTGTAAAATTTTTCATTAAATGCCTTTTTACATTTTGTTGCTAAATCTTTATACTCTTTTGCTATAGATGCTCCTTCAAATTCTTTTGCTAATTCTTCCATAATTTTTAAAGCATTATACCATAAACTATTCATTTCAACAGCTTTGCCATTTCTTGGTGTAACTGCATAATCTCCATATTTAGCATCCATCCATGTATTTTGTGTTTTTGGTGTTCCTGATACTAAAAGGTAATCTTTATCTAAATAAATATTATTATCATCAAAATCAATTCCTGCTTTATATGATGAGATTATATTTTTTAATATATCATATAAGTTTTCTTTAATAAATTTATAGTCTTTAGTATAGTTTAAATATTTTTTTATTTGCTCGAAAAGTAATAAAGAAGCATCTGCACTATTGTATAATGGTCTATTATCAAACCCAGAATAACCATTTGGAACTAAACCGTATTTAATATTTTTTGTAAAAGTTAATAAAACTTCCTTTGCTATTTCATATCTTTTAGGAAGTAATACTACTCCTTCAAAAGCAATAAGTGCATCTCTTCCCCAATCTAAAAACCAATGATATCCTGCAATTAGCGTATGTAAACTAAATGATGGTCTATATACAACAAAATTATCTGTTGCTATTATATAATCTTTTATTAATTCTTTCCTTTTTTTATCTTCTGTTTTACTTTTTAAATTTATAAAACCAGAATCTAACATTATTTCATTTATTCTTATAATTTCTTTATCTATTACATCTTTTACTTTTATTTCATCAATATTTTCTTCTAAAGAGCATACTATTTCTATGTCTTTTTCCTCATTAGGTTGTAATTCAATTTCATACCTACCTATTACACAATGGTCTTCTTCTGGGTAAAATCCTCTTTTTTCTTCCTCAAGATAATACATATTTTTAAATTTATCATCATAATGTTGTATATATGTTCCAGCATTAGAGTTTATATAAATAGGTCTTTGTGCATTATCATCTATTATTACTTTAACTTTTCTTTTATTTATGTCTTGTTTTACATTATAGTTATGTTGTGCATTTACTTGGTGAAAGTCTCTAAAATTAACTATTGGAGCTAATGTAAATTTAGAAAATTTATTTCCATTTTTCACTTTGTATAATATACATACTGTGTTTTCCATATATTTCATACATATTAATTTTTTTATATTAACATCTTCTATTTTATATGAAAATATCGGAATATAGTCTTTTTCAAAACCTTCTAAATATTTATATCCATCTGAAATATAATCTTTACTCATATTTGTATATAAATTGTACTTTTTATTTTCTATTTCTATACTTTCATCAATTTTAGAAAGTATTAAAAATCTTCTAGCTGGAGGTGTAAGTGGTGCAACTAATAATCCATGATATTTCCTTGTATTACATCCTATTATTGTTGAAGATGCATATCCTCCTATACCATTAGTAATAATCCATTCTTTTTTTATTCCATTTTCTATACTCATATCTTTTTTATTATATTTCATTTGTATTCCTCCAAAACTATTTTTTCATGTTATCCTTTTGTTGTTTCATTCTATTTCTTATAATGTTTTTATCTGTTTCTTTAATTGATTTTATCCTATCTTTATATTTTTCATTAAATTTACTTGTTCTTTTAGCATGTTTAGCTGTATTTTTCTTATTTTTTACTTTAAAGATAGGTTTTGTATTCTTCTTTCTCTTTTTTTCTTCTTTTAATCTTGAATTTAACATTATATATTGTGGATCATTTTGTTTATCTTTAAACTTCAAGTCATCACATATAATTTGTATAATAGCTTCTGCAACTGCGTTTGGATTATGTCTAATTGTTTCATCTATTATACAAGAAAGATTTCTTTGTAATAATTTTATACCCTTGTCCTTACATTTTTGAATATCTTGTTCTACTAAATCTTGCCCTTCCATATTATATTTTCTTATATATTCTGGAACTATTTCGCCTGTATCATAAATACAATAATCAATTATACCTTCTCCTGCATGCTCATTTATTGCTTGTATATGGTCTGATATTGAATAATTATCTGTTTGACCAGGCTCTGTCATAATGTTATTAACATATATTTTTATTGCTTTACTTTCTTTTATGGTTTTTGATACATTTTTAACTAATAAATTTGGTATTACATTTGTATATAAACTTCCTGGTCCAATTATTATTGCATCAGCACTTTTTATTGCTTCTAGAACTCCTGGAGCAGGAATACAATTTGAAGGACTAATATATATTCTATTTATTTTAGTTACTTTATCAAATACAATTTCTGGAATTTTTTCTTTTTCTTCAACTACCATTCCATTTTCTAATTCTGCACAAATTTTTATTTCATCTAATGTTACAGGTAAAACTCTACCTGTAATATTTAATACATCTTTACTTCTTTCTAT
>CALXRX010000030.1 GCA_944390975.1 uncultured Clostridia bacterium
ATATCTACTCTTCCTGTTATTCCTTCTACATATCCATTTGAAGTGTATTGCCATATTTCATGCTTTCCTGCATACTTTACACTATCTTCTGGTACTTTGCCATCGTTTTTTCCATACACTGCACTCCATATTGTATATTCCTTTAATTGTTCTACATCTAGTTTATTATTTAACCAACTTTTATTTGCATATACTCCTGCTTTATATCCCGCTTTTTTTATAGTATCACAAAATTCTTTTACTATTGTTGTTAATGTTTCTTTTGATAATCCACTTACTGAGCCATCTTCTACATCATAAAATATTGGTAAATCAAAGCTTTTTCCTTCTATATATTTTAAACAATTTTCTGCTTCTTTTTTACCTTCTCCTATTTCATTTGCATATTGATAATAGTATGCTCCTACTAGTATTCCTGCATTTTTGCATCCTGTATAATGTGTTTCAAACATTACATCTTTTTGTTTTTCTGGTAAATATGATACTCCAAACCCTGCTCTTATTATTGCAAATTCTATTTTTTCTTTTGTTTTATTATAATCTATTTTTTTATTAAAAGTTGATATGTCTATACCATATTTCACTTTATTTTTCCTCCTTGCTTTCTTTTTTCGCTTCTGGCAAACCTACTATGCTTGTTAAAATACTTAGTATTCCTGCTAATAAACTTGCACTTCCTACTGCTATCCAATTTACGTCTCCCATTACTGCTGATGTTCCTATTGTTGCTATTGCTGTTTGTGCAATTGTTTTGATTGCTCTTATTCCTGCGCATTTTGTCCATTTTTTTAATTCCATTTTTATCAACCCTTTCTATTTATATAATATTCTTGATTTTGTTTTTTTGTTTCTACTTTTAACTTCTATTTATGTTTCATTTTATATTTTTAATTTAGGATTGTAAAAATTGAATTTTTAATTTTTATATAAGATCTTGGTATAATTTCGTATTCCAAAACTGTAATAATTAACAAATACCTTTTTGAAATTTTAGAATACAAAAAAAGCTAGACTATTTTTAGTCCGCTTCTAATTGTTCTATTTCAGAATAGACGACATCTATAACATTTTGTAAAATATCTTTCGGCAATTCTTCTATAACTTGATAAGTTCTACTATTCAAATCTAATGACTTAATATGTTCGCACAATATCACCCCTGTTGTTTTTGTTCTTTCATCTAATGGAATATGCAAAGGAAAATGATTATTTGTATTTGTTATAGGACATACTATTGATGATCTAGCTTTTTGATTAAAAAAGTCATTGCTAACTACAACAGCTGGTCTATACCCTGCTTGTTCATGCCCTGTTTGTGGATTAAAATTGATTTTTATAATTGTTCCTTGTTTTACCATATTTCTTCTCCCTCTGGTTTACCCCAATCAACTTTTATTGGCTCATATTCATCTTTATAATTTGCAAATAATTCTTTTATATTTTTTCTTTTCTTATCTTTTGCCTTTTCTATTATAAGTTTATTTCCTTCAACTAAAATAACAATTTGTTCATTTTCTGCCCATTGTACACTATCTAATATCATTTTAGGTATTCTTACACCTTGACTATTTCCCCATTTTTGAATTGTTGTTGTCATATATATCAGCTCCCTCCGTATATACATAGTATATACTATATTATGCCTTTTGTCAAGAATTTTATACATATTTTATCAATAAAAAATTTAAATTTAAAGAATTTTGTAAATCTATTAAATGTCTAATAAAAAATCCTTATAGCATTGATATTTCAATACATATAAGGATTTATTTTAGTATATTTTTTGGTGTGCCCAAGGGGACTCGAACCTCTATCGGTCGCTTAGGAGGCGACTGCTCTATCCTGTTGAGCTATGAGCACATTTTTAAGTTTTTGTTGATGCTTTGTTTTGTTTATATTTTTTATGTGTTTAATATTTTTTTGGTCTCATAAATTTTATAATATTTATACATATTTATCAATACTTTGGCTAAACATTTTTATGTTTTTAGTTTAACTGCTAAACTTATGTGCTTTAGAATATGTTTATTTATTTTCATTTATATACTGATTTAATTTATATATAAGAGAAATGGACTAGAGTACTCTAGTCCCGGTATATCATTCCAAGTTTTTCCATAAGTTTGATGTCACGATTAATGGTCTCCTTAGATAAACCACTTTCTTGCTGGATATCTTCCTTTGACCAACCTTCATTATAAAGCTGAGCCATTTCTTCTAGCCTCTTCCTCCTTGCGTCAGTTATTTCTCCTTCATAATACCGTTTTAACCCTATATCCATTTCTTTCCTCCAAAAAATTATTTTTTAAGTACTTATACTAGTTTCTTGATATTAATATTATACATAATTTTACATAATATTGCAAGCTAAATATGTAATTGTATATAAATATTGAAAAACGATGAGTAGCCATAAGTGGAAATCTATCAATTAAGTACTTATGGTCTGAACTTTAACTGTTTATATTTTGATTGCTAAACTTATGTGCTTTAGAACATATTTATTTATTTTCATTTATATACTGATTTAATTTATGTATAAGAGAAATGGACTAGAGTATATTGAATTTTCTTTATTTTGCTTGTATAATTATAAGTATTAAATTTATATACATGGGAGTTTAGTTATGCAAAAAATATTGGGTTATATGAGAAAAGCTATTGAGGATTATAAAATGATTGAAGAAGGAGATAAGATTTGTGTAGGTTTATCTGGAGGAAAAGATTCTATTACTTTACTTATGGGGTTTAAAGCTTTACAACGATTTTATCCTAAAAAATTTGATATAATTGCTGTTAGTGTTAATCCTGGTTTTGAATTTTTTGACAGCAATTTTTTGAAGAATATTTGTGAAAATATAGATGTTCCTTTTTTTGAAGAGGAAAGTCATATTAAGGAAATTGTTTTTGACATCAGGAATGAAAAAAATCCATGTTCACTTTGTGCTAATTTAAGACGTGGAATCTTAAATAGTGTTGCTATTCGTGAGGGATGTAATAAAATTGCTTTAGGTCATAATGAAGATGATGTTTTAGAAACTTTTTTACTAAATTTATTTTATACTGGCAATATTTCAACTTTTGCACCTGTTAGTTATATGGATAGGTCAAAAATTACTTTAATTAGACCTCTTGTTTATGCTCCTGAAAAAGATATTAGAAAATTTATTAGAAAAAATAATATAGAAGTTATGCAAAAATCTTGCCCTATGGATGGTGTTTCTAAAAGAGAAGATATGAAAAAAATGATAAAAGATTTACAAATTGATATACCTCATATTAGATCCAATTTATACGGTGCTATTATGAGAAGTAATATAAAGGGATGGAAAAAAGAATCTAATGAATAGATTCTTTTTTATGGTTTTATACTAATTTTGATACTTCTTGTTTTAAATTTTCTAGTTTAGTATTTGCTTCTTCATTACTTGCTCCTTTTATTCCCATATAAAATTTAATTTTTGGCTCTGTTCCAGAAGGTCTTACACAGCACCAGCCATCGTTTTCTAGGTCATAATATAATACATTTGATGTTGGTAAGTTTATGTTGGTGATATCGTTGGTTTGTAGGTTTTTACATTCACTAGTTTTATAGTCTTTTACTTTTATTACTTTATATTCTCCAAATTCAGTTGGTACACTATTTCTTAATTTTTCCATTATTTGTTTTATTTTTTCTGCACCATCTGCACCTTCCATTGTTATTGATGTTATTCCTTCTTTATAATATCCATATTTTTCATATATATTTATCATTTGATCCCACAAAGTTAAACCTTGTTTTTTATAATAAGCTGCTGCTTCACATAGTAACATTACTGCACATATTCCGTCTTTGTCTCTTGCATGCGTTCCTACTAAACATCCATAACTTTCTTCAAATCCAAATACATATTCTTTTTCTTTTGTTTTTTCAAATTCTTTTATTTTTTCACCTATGTATTTAAAGCCTGTTAACACTTCTATTAGTTCTAAATTATAGTTTTTTGCAATTGCATCTGCCATGTTTGTTGAAACAATTGATTTAATTAGCACTCCATTTTCTGGCAAAATTCCTTTTTGTTGTTTTTGACTTAAAATGTATTCGGCAATTAACATTGCTGACATGTTTCCTGTAAATGCCATATATTCTCCTGTTTTTATATCTTTTGCGTATACTCCTAATCTATCAGCATCTGGATCTGTTGCAAGTACTATGTCTGCATTTTCTTTATTTGCTAAATTTAATGCTAATTTAAATGCTTTTTTGTCTTCTGGATTTGGGTATTCTACTGTAGGGAAGTTTCCATCTGGTTTTTCTTGCTCTGGTACTATATATACATTTTTAAATCCTAATTCAGATAATACTCTTTTTACTGGCTTATTTCCTGTTCCATGTAATGGAGTATATACTATTTTTATGTCTTTTCCTATTTCTTTTATTACATCTGGGTTTAGGATTTGTTTTTTTAATTCTAAAATGTATTTGTCATCAATTTCTTTTCCTATAACATTATATAATCCTTTTTCAATTGCTTCTTGCTTTGATATTGATTTTATTTTTGAAAAGTCTTCTACTGATTTTACTTCTTCAATTATTTGTTTATCTTTTGGAGCTACTATTTGTGCTCCATCATCCCAGTATACTTTATATCCATTATATTTTGGAGGATTATGGCTTGCTGTTATCATTATTCCTGCTGTACATCCTAATTCTCTTACAGCAAAAGATAATTCTGGTACTGGTCTTAATTCATCAAATATATATGTTTTTATTCCATTTGCATTTAAACATAATGCTGTTTCTTCACTAAATTCTTTTGACATATTTCTTGAGTCATAACTTATTGCTACACCTTTATTTTGTGTTTTTTCTTTTATTATAAAATTTGCTAATCCTTGTGTTGCTTTTGTAACAGTGTATTTGTTCATACGGTTTGTTCCAATTCCAATTACTCCTCTTAAACCTGCTGTTCCAAATTCTAGGTCTTTATAAAATCTGTCTTTTATTTCTTCTTTATTGTCTTTTATTGTTAATAATTCTTGCTTGGTTTTTTCATCAAAAATTGGATTATTACACCATTCATTATATTTTTCTAACCAATTTTCCATAGTTCCTCCTTATAATTTTTTATTTTTATAATATATTTGTATTCTATCTCTAAACAGTTAATCTGTCAATTTTATTTCAATAAAAAAGTGATTGTAGATAAATTTCTATAATCACTTTTATTTTGTTTAATTATTTATTCTTGTTTTTTATATAATCTTTATATAATTTGCTTGCAGTTTCTGGGCTATCTACTCCTTCAGCATTTTTTACTGGTGCAAATTCTTCTTCTCTTTTTACTCTTAATATTGCCATGTCATTTAATTTTTCAAATGCATCAAAAATAAATGCTTCAAATTTATATGCATTAGGCTCTGTAGGTACTACTATAACGCCATTTTTGTCTATATATTTTGCTTTTTTAAATGCACTGTGATATGGTAATTTATTTTTTCCGATTTCTTCTATTGCTTTTATATTGAATAAATTACATAGTATATGAGATTCTCCATATAAAAGTTCTCCATCTTCATCTACTTTTTCTGCCATTTCATCTGTAATTTCTGTGTATTCTATAACACTTGGTTTATTGTTTTTCTTACAGAATACTCCTACTCTTTCTTTTGGATTGTTTTTTACAACTGATTTTCCTGCTGCAAGATAATTTTTATCTATTGCTATTCCTGTTAATAGTGGATCTACCATTTTTGCAAGTACATTATCTACCCCAGCAATGAATACCCATTCTATTCCTCTTTGTTTCATTTCTTCTATTATGCCTTCTTTTCTCATTGCTTCAAATATTCCACCATGTCCGTCTGCTGCTTCTTTTACCATTCCTTTTTCATCTACTAAAATTTTTCCTTTTGTATCAATCATTGGTAATTCATTTTGAATAAAGAATTTTACATTTTCTTCTCCCATTTCAAAGTAATTATGTCTTTTGAAGAATTCTATTGTTTTATAATTATTTTCTTTACTTGTCATTATATACCATGGAATAACAGCATCATATTTTTTAGTTGCTTCTTTTACCGTTTTGGCAAGAAGTGTAAATAATGGCTTTTTTTCTTCTCCAACTTCTAATTCAAATGTTCCTTTTGGTCCATTATGCCCAAGTCTTGTTCCTTGTCCACCAGCCATTGTTACTACTGCATATTTTCCTTCTTTTATTACTTGTATTCCTTCTTTTTCATATTTTTCTCTTTCTTCTTTTGATAATTTTTGCTTATCTATATATGAAAGTGGCTCTACTTTACAGTCTTTGAAATCTTTTTTCCCTTTTGTTTGATTATATAATTCTTCCATTTGTTCAAAGTCAATTTTTAATATTTGGTCTAATAGTTCTTCTTTTTTTTGTTCGATTAATTTGTCATACCAAATTAATAATTGCTCTTGATTATATTTTTTTAATATTTTTTTTACTTTTTCATATTTTTCATCCATAATTCATACTTCCTTTTTATTTTAAGTATTTATTAAGTTATTTACTTATAGGGATTTAGCCCATTCAATGTTTATATATTATAACATTATAAAGAATAAGTCAATATTTATTTTCATTTAAAATGCCCTTTATTATTAAACATTAATCTTTTTAATTAATGCTTAATGATAAAGGGTATGTTAATATTATATTTTTTATGATATTTTGGCTTTATTTAATTTTTCTATTTTCTTTACTCCTGATGTTTCTAATTTATAATCATAATTTTCTATAATATAGTCTATATTTCTGTCTTCTCCTATTTTATAAAAATTTATTATATTTATTTCTTTTCCTTGGATATTTTTTATTGCTTTTTGTACGTTTTTATTGGCTATTTCTATGTATTCTTTATTTCCTTTTATAATTATATCTATATTATTTATATCTTTTTCATTTAATTTTGTTTCTATTTGGCTATATTTACAGTCAGGATTGCTTTTCCAATTTATTTTTAATATTTTTTCTTGTGTGTTTTTGCTTAAATTTATTTTTGATAATAATTCATTTACATTATTTATAAGGTCATCTTCTAAAATTGTTACTATTTTTACTCCTTCACTTATTCTTTGGTTAAGATGAGGTAATAGTATGTTTATTAAATGACTCTCATTCACATAAAAACCACATACTTTTCTCACTTCATTAATCTTATAATTCATTACAATCCCTACCTTTTATCTTCTGTTTCAAGCTACTGGTAAATTTTACCATTATTACAAATATATGTCAATATTATTTCATAATAAATACAAAAAATATTTCGACATTTCATAATTTTCAAATATATGTATAATTTTTTTATTTTGGTTAATACTTTTTTTAAAGAGATTTTTTTACAATTCTAATTTTTATTAGGGGGCGTTAATTTTGAAAACTATATTAAATATTATATGCAAAAAGAGAGTAAAATATTCCATTTTGATATTATTTTTACTATTTTTATATGTTACTATTTGTGCTTTTTCTTACGTAAATGCTGTGTCTAAGGATTTAGCAGATAGTGTATTAAGACTTCATGTTATTGCAAATAGTGATAGCAAAGAAGATCAAAATTTAAAATATATTGTTAGAGATAATGTTTTAGCTTATATGAATGAGTTGTGTAGTGGTGTAACTTCTAAAGAAGAAGCAATTAAGATAGCTCAAGATAATAAAGAAGCATTTAGGCAAATTGCGTTAGATACAATTAGGGAAAATGGTTTCGATTATACTGTTAGTGTTGAAATTGGAAATTTTTCTTTTCCTACAAAAACTTACGGAGATATATCTTTGCCAAGTGGTTATTATGATGCTTTAAGAATTAAAATTGGTGAAGCAGAAGGTCAAAACTGGTGGTGTGTAATGTTTCCTCCTTTATGTTTCGTTGATGTAAGTTCTGGTATTGTTCCTGATGAGTCTAAAGAAGTTATGAAAAAAGATTTGTCTGATGAAGAATTTAGTTTGATTTCTAATGAAGATGATTCTGAAATTAGTTTTAAATTTAAACTTATTGAGTTTTTTCAAAATGTTAAAATATTTACAGCAAAAAATTAGGAAGAATTTTTATTCTTTCTATTTTTTATTGTACAGAAAAAATAGAATATATATCCAATGTTAATGTTCAGTCTATTTTACTTTTTAAAATTTAATAGGTAATAGTATATAAATATTGAAGAACGATGGGGAGCCATAAGTGGGGACCAATAGAAACTGTTAAAATGTGCAAACATTTTATACAGTTTCATTGGGGAATGGCGACTGTTCAAAATATTTATATACTATTACCTATTAATTAAATACTGATAACCTTAACATTAACTATCCAATTTTTTTATATTAAAAAACAGTTGTAAATAACTTATTTTTATGATATATTCTCATTGTATTATAAATGTGTGCATTAATGAAATCAAAGATTTTAATACACACATGTGAATATGACAGGAGGAATTATTTTGGATAAATTAGTTATAACTGGAAAAACGCCTTTAAAAGGTGAAGTAAGAATTAGTGGTGCAAAAAATGCTGCTGTTGCTATTTTACCTGCTGCGTTACTTATAGATGGAATATGTACAATTGAAAATTTGCCTAATATTAGTGATGTAAAATTGCTATGCCAAATTATAGAAGAAATGGGTGCAAAAATTAATTGGATTTCTAAAAATACAATTACAATTGATGCAAGACATATTTCAAATACATATGCACCTTTGGAGTTAACAAGAAAATTTAGGGCTTCTTATTATTTAATTGGCTCTTTGCTTGGTAGATGTAAGCATGTACAAGTTGGTATGCCTGGGCGGTTGTAAACTTGGTGCTAGACCTATTGACCAACATATAAAGGGTTTTGAAGCATTAGGTGCTACTGTTGAAGTTGGACAAGGAAAAATTACAGCATCTGCTGATGAGTTGGTGGGTACATCTATTTATATGGATATGGTTTCTGTTGGTGCTACAATTAATATTATGCTTGCAAGTGTTTTAGCTAAAGGAACTACTATTATTGATAATGCTGCTAAAGAGCCTCATATTGTTGATGTTGCTAACTTTTTAAATACTTTGGGTGCAGATGTTAGAGGTGCTGGAACAGATGTTATTAAAATTAATGGTGTTGAAAAGCTTTGTGGTAATGTTACATATTCTGTTGTTCCAGATCAAATAGAAGCTGGTACTTTTATGCTAGCTGCTGTTGCTTCTAGAGGAGATTTAGTTATAAAGAATTGTACTACAAAACATCTTGAATGTATTACAGCTAAAATTGTAGAAATAGGGGCACATGCTGAAGAAATTGATGGTGATACTATCCACGTTTGGTGTGATGATAGAACATCAAAGACAAATATAAAAACTTCTCCATACCCTGGTTTTCCAACAGATTTACAACCTCAAATGGGTGTTGTTTTATCACTTTCTGATGGGACAAGTATTATTAATGAAAGTATTTGGGAGTCTAGATTTCAATATACAGATGAATTAAATAAAATGGGTGCTAAAATAACTGCTCAGGGTAAATCTGCTGTTTTTGAAGGTGTTGAGGCTTTATACGGTGCACCTGTTTATGCAACAGATTTAAGGGCAGGAGCAGCACTTATTATAGCAGGTATATGTGCAGAAGGTGTTACTGAAATTTATAATCTTGAACATATTGACAGAGGATATGAAAATATTGAAGAAAAATTTAAAAACATTGGAGCAAATATTAAAAGAGTTTCTAATTAAGAATTATAAATAAAAAAGTATCATATGGCTGTCCGTACAAATTACAATATGTTTGTATGGATAGTTATTATGTTTGTAGTATATTTGATAATATTTTATAGCAAAGGATGAATTATAAATGATAAAATTTTGTAGTCTATATAGTGGAAGTACTGGAAATAGTTTATTTGTAGAAAGCAACAATTCTAAAATATTGATTGATAGTGGTGTGAGTTCAAAAAAAGTGGTAGATGGTCTTAATTCTATTGGAGTAGATATTAATTCTATTGATGCTATTTTAGTTACACATGAGCATTCTGATCATGTACAAAGTCTTGGTACAATATCTAAAAAGTTTGATATTCCTGTATATGCTAATGAAAAAACTTGGGATGCCATGAAAAATCAGAAGGATAAAATTTGTGATAATAATATAAAATTTTTTAATAATAATGAAGATTTTGAAATTGGTGATTTTATTATTCACCCTTTTGATATACCACATGATGCGGCAAATCCTTGCGGATTTAGTTTTTTATGTGAAAATGAAAAATTTAGTATTGCAACTGATTTAGGACATATGACTAATAAAGTTATGAGTTGTATAGAGGGAAGCAAATTTTTAATGCTTGAAGCAAACTATGATCCTGAAGTATTGAAATGTTCTAGGTATCCTTATATTTTAAAAACTAGAATTGCTGGCCCAAATGGTCATTTATCTAATAATTTGGCTGGAAAGGCTATTTGTCATTTAATGAATTGTGGTTTAGAAAATGTTGTTTTAGGTCATCTTTCAAAGGAAAATAATTTTCCAGAACTTGCTTATAATACAGTAATGGAAGAATTGGCTGTATGTAATTACACAAAAGATGATATTGGATTATATGTAGCAAGCAGAGATTGTCCAAGTGATATTTTGGAAGTTACTTCTTCTGTACAAGTGCAAGCAAGTTAGGAGGGGACTATGTTATCTATTCATGTTGTTTGTGTTGGTAAGTTAAAAGAAGATTATTTAAAAAGTGCTATTTCAGAATATACAAAAAGATTGTCTAAATATTGTAATCTGGATTTTATAGAAATTCAAGATGAGAAATTACCAAATAAGCTTAATACTGCTTTAATTGATGAAATTAAACAAAAGGAATGTGCTAAAATTCTTTCTCATTTAAAAAAGGATTCTTATGTTATATGTTTGGATTTAAATGGAAGAGAACTTTCTTCTGAGGATTTCTCGAAAAAACTTGATAATATTGCTTTAAATTTTAATAGTTCTATTACTTTTGTTATTGGAGGAACTTTAGGACTTACTGATGCAGTGTTACGTGTTGCTAATGAAAAGATATGTTTTTCTAAAATGACTTTTCCTCATCAATTAATTCGTGTTTTTTTATTAGAACAATTATTTAGGGCTTTTAAAATTTCAAAAAATGAAACGTATCATTGGTAATGTGATACGTTTTTAATTTTTTGTATTTTTTTTACTTTTTAGGAAAAACTATTCTTAATTTGTATTAGGAGGTTTTTATATGAATTCTTTATGGATTGATTCTGTTAAAAATAAAAATTTTTCTTCATTAGACAAGAATATTGATGTTGATGTATGTGTTGTTGGTGGTGGTATTACTGGTATTTCTACTGCATATTATTTGAGTAAAGCTGGTTTAAGGGTTTGTGTGTTGGAAAAAGATAAAATTGCTCATCATGCTACTCGGTAATACTACTGGTAAGATTACATCTCAACATGGTCTTTTTTATGATTATCTTATAAATACTTTTTCTTTTGATTTTGCTAAAGGTTACTTAGAGGCTAATGAAAAGGCTATTACTAATATAAAGACAATTATAGATGAAGAAGGTATTGCATGTGATTTTGAGTTTCAGGATAATTTTGTGTATACAAATTTAGAGGAAGAAGTTATAAAACTTAAGCATGAAGTTCTTGCTGTTAATTCATTAGGGGTTAAAGCTGAATTAGTTAATAGTATTGATTTGCCTATTAAAATTTTAAGTGCAATTAAATTTCCAAATCAAGCACAGTTTAATCCTTTAAAGTATATCTATGGTTTGTGCGACTGTATTGTAAATAATAATGGTGAAATATTTGAAAATTCTAAAGTTTATGATATTAAAAAGGCTTCTGATGGTTACTCAGTTTTTACAAAAGATAATGTAGTTACTGCTAAATATGTAGTACTTGCTACACATTATCCTATTATTAATGCTCCTGGTTTTTATTTCTTGAAGATGTATCAAGAGGCTTCATACCTTATAGGTATTGAAACGAATTCTCCTCTTTTTGAAGGTATGTATATTAATACAAAATCTCCAATTGCTTCTTTTAGAACAGCTGATTTTAATGGTAAAAAAATTGTTTTAATTGGTGGGGCTGAACATAAGGTTGGAAGCGGAGATGATTTATCTAATAGTTATACTAATTTAGAGAATTTGGCTAAATCTATTTATCCAGATGCTAAAATATTATTTAGGTGGCAAACTCAGGATTGTATCTCTTTGGATAAGATTCCATATATTGGTGAATTTTCTACTATGATGCCTAATGTTTATGTCGCAACTGGTTTTAAAAAATGGGGTATGAGTACTTCTAATGTTGCTGCTAATATTATTTCTGATAAAATTTTAGGTAAAGATAATCCATATGAAAATGTATTTATTTCAACTAGATTTCAACCTGTAAAAAATGGTACTGAATTTGTAGATATGTTAAAGCAGGTGTCTACCTCTCTTGTTTTAGATAAATTTAAAATTCCTTCTGAGAATTTAGATTCTATTAAAAATAATGAAGGTAAGATTATTGAACTTAATGATGTAAAAATTGGGGTTTATAAAGATAGTTCTGGAAAAATTTATGCTGTTAAACCTGTTTGCAGTCATTTAGGTTGTGAACTTACATGGAATAATTTAGAAAATACTTGGGATTGCCCTTGCCATGGCTCAAGGTTTAGTTATGATGGTAAGTCTTTATATTCACCTAGTATTAAAGATTTAGAAACAATTGATATTTAATTTCTAATTAAATATTATATAGTATCAATTTTTAGTTTTTATGTAAAGACTTATTAACAAATATAGTGAACATAAGTTGACATTTGCACACTTATGATTTACAATATGGTTAGCATCTATAAGATGTAAAAAATTAAAGAGAGGTAAAAATTATGCAGGAATTCAAAATCAACATGAACGAAGGTAAGGTAGTTAAAATTTCATCTTCAACCGCCAGTGTTCGGCTAGTATTAGAAGATGACGGCATTCATGGACATTTTACAGATGTCCACTGTGACAGCAATGAACTTCACGCTATCTGTAAACTCGTAGAAATGCTTGGCATACAGCTTGGTACACAGCCTGCGCAGCAGGAACATTCCGGCTTACCTTTTCCGCTTGACATGATTCTGCGCTAACTGACCTCGGCGGGAGTCCCTTTCTTTTGGGACTCCCGCCTCTTTTTAGTTTTTCCTAATAATTTATGTACCAGTACTTCTATATTTATTTAATGCTATATTCCATACTTTTATTGTAATTATCCATAAAATTATAGCAATAAAAGGTGATAAATACAACAGATAATTATTAAATCCTATATAGTGCATTGTTGGATAATATGCAACAAATGCAAATGGTAAAATTACTGTTATTAATATTTTTATAAATGTATTATATATATCAATTGGATATTCTGCAAAAGTATATATATTATAAAAAGACCAAATTACTTCATTGGATTTATATGTCCAAAAAGATGATATACTAAATATTGTAATTATTGCACCAATTATTAAAGCTCCTATTATACTAAAGAATATAATTTTTACAACTAATAATATAGTAATTGGTATAGAAAGTTCAATTAACATGTATATTGTTATTCCTAATCCTATAAAAAAGTCGGCTAGTGATACAAATTCGCTTGATCCTCCTATTATAGAAATTAAAGGATGTACTGGTCTTAAAAGAATCTTATCAAATTCTCCATTATACATATATTTTGGGCCTATTTCATATAACTCATCAAAACAGTACCCAGATATTCCTATAGCTATTCTTGTTACTCCATATAATAATATAATTTGTTTAAAATTCCATCCTGCTATATTTTCCGCATTTTGGAAAACAATAAATATAAAAATTAAACTAACAGCTTGTACAATTAGTTGTGATACTATTCCTACAATACAATCTAGTCTATAGATTAAAATCTCTTTTAATGCAATTTTGAGAAAAGATAAATATATACTTATATTATCTAATATCTTCTTCATTTTATCCTCCATTGATTGTAATATTTTTTACTGCATGATTAAAGAAAATTTTTGCAATAAAATATAAAATAATTCCCCATATAATTTGTTTAATAATAATAAAGAATATTTCATTCATTTCAATATTACCTAGCCAAATATTGACAGGAGTATATATTAACTCTTTAAATGGTAACCATTTTGATATTTCTTGAAACCATAATGGAAATAGTGTAATAGGAGCGATTATTCCTGAAAATATTTGTATTACAGCTTTTCTAAGTATTTGCATTCCCCATATTGAATTCGTATAAAATCCTGCTGTGCCAACTATCATTTGTATAAAGAAGGTTATTGGTACACCTAGTATCATTACAAAAATGCATAAAATAAAATCCAACAAGTTTGCAGGTAATACTAACTCCCAAAAAAATGAGCATATAATAAAAGTTGCAAATCCTACTACTGTTGCAAAAGCTAATTCTCCTAAATTTACACCAAAATAGTATTTAAAATAAGAAATAGGATTTAATAATTCTCTATTTATTTGTCCATTTCTAATTGAATGTGCTATATCTTCATTTACTCCCCATAAAGCAAATGAACTAAATGTTATTACTAATATATAATAGGTTATCATTTCTGCTAGTGTATAACCTCCAGTATTGCCTGTTTGATAATATATTGCCTGCCATACAAAAATATATACGATTACTTCTACTATTCTATTAAATGTAAAGAGATAAAAATTTGATTTATATATATTGTATTTTTTTAATTGCATTCTACCTAGAGCTATCATTGATTTTACCATTTATATATGCTCCTTTATAAATTTCTTTTAATATATCTTCTAGTTCGGACTCCCTCATATGAATATCTTCTATTATACAATGTTCCGATATATCATTCATTATTTTTACTATTGTTGTTTCATCATGCTTAAATTTTAGTTTTATTTTATTTTCATTTTCTTCAATGATTTCATAATCGTTAGAATTTAATGTATCTTTTATATTTGCATTTTTACAATTTACTATAAATTCTGCCAAAGTGTATTGTCCATATGTGTCTTTGAATTTCTGTTTTTCACCATCATATATTATTTGACCTCTGTCTAAAAGTATTATTCTATCACATACATCTTCAATATCTTTTAAATCATGTGTTGTTAAAATTACTGTGGTTTTTTTCTCTTTATTTATCTCTTTAATAAATTTTCTTATGTTTTCTTTTACAAAAACATCTAAACCAATTGTAGGCTCGTCTAAATAAACTATTTTGGGATTATGCAAAAATGTTGCGGCTATTTCACATCTCATTTTTTGACCTAAACTTAAGTTTTTTACTTGTTTATCTAATAAATCTTCTAGATTTAGTATTTCAGTAAATTTTTTTAAGTTTTTTCTATATTCATTTTCTGGAATTTTAAACATTTTTTTAATTAGCCTGAATGATTCAATAACAGGTAAATCCCACCATAATTGAGTTTTCTGCCCAAATACTGCTCCTATATTTTTATTATTTTCTATTCTTTTTTCATAAGGTACTAATCCATTTACTACAATTTTTCCTGAAGTAGGTGTTAATAGCCCTGTTAACATTTTTATTGTAGTTGATTTTCCTGCTCCATTTTCACCAATATATCCTACAAGTTCTCCTTCTTCTATTTCAAA
>CALXRX010000031.1 GCA_944390975.1 uncultured Clostridia bacterium
TTTTCTAGTTCATCTACTTTTTGTTGCAGTTCTGCTAGTTCTTCATCTGTTGTACTATCTCCTCCTATTATTCCTCCACCTTGATTATATATTTCATCTATTTTTATTTCATACCCTTCATCTGTTTTTATTGTATTTCCATCTTCTTGTAGTTCTCCATAATTTCCTGCTATTTCTTCTAATTCTTCTTTTGTTAGCCCTGTTCCTCCTTTTTCTAGTTCTTTATCTAATATTGCTAGTTGCATATCTTCTTTTATTGCTGCTATTTCCTGGGCTTCTTTTGCATTTACTGCTTGGGTTATTATTCCTTTATCTCCTAGAGTTAGACTCAATGTTACTCCTGCAAGTATTAGTAATATTATTATTGTGATTACTAGTGAAACTAAGGTTATTCCTTTTGCTTGTTTTACTAGCTTTTTTCTTACTTCTTTTAAGTTACTATTTCTTATTTTCTTTTTCATCCGTTCCTCCTACTTTTTTATTTACTTTTTTCTTTAATTTTTTATTTCTAATTTTCAATCTAAAATATATATTTGAAAATTTTATAAAAACCGCGTAAGCGATCAAACGAGTTTCGTTAGATGAGAGTGTGACTTGGAGCAACCTACATAATTTTCGTTTTATTTTAGGTTGCGACACCAAGGTTTTTATATAAAAATTTGAAAAATATATATTTTAGATTGTACTTTTATTAATTAAAACCATCAGTTTAATATATTTTGAAAAACTTTTTAAAAACAGCGTAAGCGACCAAACGAGTTTCGTGAGATGAGAGTGCGATTTGGAGCAATCTACATGCTTTTCTTTTTAAACACAAAAAATGACGAAGTTCATTTTTCGTCATTTTATCTTTCTATTATTCTATTTTCAATAGTTTTAGTCTTTTTTGATTATCACATTTTTACATAATATCTGTCACTTTTGATAATAATACATCTACTAAATTATTATATTTTATTCCATTTTCTAATTCAATTACATATTCTAAATGTATTTCTTTTATTTCTTCTTTTAATTTTACTACATTTATCTTTTTGGTAGTTACATTCATGTTTATTTTTCCAAATGGTGTTTCTAGTATAGACTTACTTTTATTTTTTAAATCAAATACTAAATTTTGATTATTTCTATTTGTTATTATTTTATCTACTAATATAGTCATCTTAAACTTTAATTCTTGTTCTTCATTTTTTTCTACAAATTCTAATATTGCTCCTTTATTGTGATATGTTATTTCTCCTATGCATTTATTTTTCTCACTTTCCAAGCTATCTTCAAATATTTGTCTTGAATTTATTTCAACTTCTACTTTCATTTGTTTTCTCCTTTATTTATTTCAATCTAATGCAAATTGTATTAATTTATCTAATAAACTTCTATATTCAACTCCAACTTGTTCAAAAAGTTTTGGATACATACTTATTTTTGTAAATCCTGGCATAGTGTTTATTTCATTAATATAAATTTTATTTGTTCCATTCTCCACAAAAAAATCTACTCTTGATAATCCTTTTCCATCTATTGCTTTAAATGCTTTTATAGCTAATTTTCTGATTTCTTCACTAATATTTTCTTCTATTTTGGCGGGTATTTCTATTATTGACTCTTTATTAGTATATTTTGCATCAAAGCTATAGAATTCTTCTGCTGGTTTTATTTCTCCTATGCATGATGCTATTACTTCTTCATTTCCTAAAACTGCACATTCTACTTCTTTACCTTTTATTCCCTCTTCTACTAATATTTTTGTATCAAATTTTGCTGCATATTCAATTGCTTGTTTTAGTTCTTCTATGTTTTTTGCTTTAGTTATTCCAACACTTGATCCAGAATTTGAAGGTTTTACAAACATTGGATATTTCAAATTGTTTTGCATTATTTTACATATTTCTTCTAAATTGTATTTATTTTCATTAAATTGTTTGTCTATGTATATATATTCTTCTTTTACTTTTCTTATGTATTCATATTTAGTTTGATTAATATTTGCTTTATCAAGTACCAACTTCGTATATACTTTATCCATTCCCACACTTGATGCAAGTACACCACATCCAACATATGGAACTTTAATCATTTCAAATAAGCCTTGTATTGTTCCATCTTCTCCTCCTAATCCATGCAGTACTGGCATAATTACATCCATTTGTTTTAAATATTCTATTATATTATCTATTTTTTCTATTTCTTTAATATTATCATTTATTTCTAATGTTTTTATTTCGTTTATTTCTTTTGTATATTTATTCCATTTCCCTTCTTTTGTTATATAAATAGGATATATGTTATATCTCCTTTTATCTAAATTTTCTATTATTGATGTTCCAGAAACAATTGAAACTTCATGTTCGGTAGACATTCCTCCAAAAATTACTGCTAAATTAATCTTGTTCATATATACCTCCTTTTTTATTAAATTATCTTTTCTATAATTTTATTAAAGTTCATTCCATTTGATGCTTTTACTAAAACAATATCTTCTGGTTTTAAAATTTTATTTAATAAATTTATTGCTTGCTCATTTGTTTCAAAATTATATGCATTTTCTTTTTTTAGACCTAGCGAAGTTGCTTTATTTAATATACTTTTAGCTTCTTTTCCCACTGTAATTAGTATATCTATTTTATTTTTTACAATTTCTTCTCCAACTTTTTCATGTAATTGTTTTGAGTAATTACCTAATTCCAACATATCTCCTAATACTGCTATTTTTCTTTTTAGATTGCTTTTTGATAAATATTCTAAACTTGCTTTCATTGAATCATAATTTGCATTATAGCAATCATTTATTATTGTTACATTGTTTTTATTTTTCTTTATTTCCATTCTATTTTTTGTAAGTTCAAATCGTTCTATTCCTTTTAAAATATTATCACTTTTTATATTTAATAGTTTTCCTACTGCTATTGCACATAATGCATTATATACAAAGTGTTCTCCTCCTACAGGAACTTTTACATTTAATTTTTCATTTTCTATAATTGCTGTAAATTGACTATATAGTTCTTCTAATTTTATGTCTTTTGCTATTATGTCACTATCATTTTTAATTCCATATGTAACTACTTTATATTCATTATTATTTTTGTTCCAATTATTTAACATATCATTATCATTATTTATAACAAGTGTTCCATTTTTATCCATTCCATCTAATATTTCTAATTTTGCTTTTAATATGTTTTCTCTTGAGCCTAGCTTTCCTATATGTGCAGTTCCAACATTTGTAATAACACTAATATTAGGTTTTGCTATTTTGGATAAAATACTTATTTCTCCAAGTGAACTCATCCCCATTTCTACTACCATTGCAGTATGTTCTTTTAATTTTAATATTGTTAAAGGTAAACCTATATGATTGTTTAGGTTTCCTTGAGTTTTTAATACTTTATATTCTTTTGATATTACACTTGCCAAAATGTCTTTTGTACTTGTTTTACCAACACTTCCTGTTACTGCTATAACTGGTATATTGTACAATTCTCTTTTATATTTGGCTATTTCTTGAAGTGCTTTTATTGTATTTTCTACTTTTATTATTGTTCTGTCTTTATAAATTTCTTTTATTTGTTCTGGTATTTCTATATTTTCTAATATACATACTTTTGCACCATTTTCTAATGCTTTTTCATATAAAGCATTCCCATTAAAATTTTCGCCTTTTATTCCTATGTATACATCTCCTTTTTTTATTTCTCTTGTGTCTTTTGAAAAATCTTTGCATTTTTCTTCTTCATTACCAAATATAAGTTTAGCATTACATATTTTTATAATATCTTTTACTTTAATATCCATTTTTTCTTTTCTATAATATTTATTTGTATATTATAGCCTTTCTTTATTTTTTATATAATTAATTATATTATTTTTTTTAATTAATGTTACATTCTATCTATTAGTATTTTATTAATTAGATTTATTGTATCTGGATGAATTATAACTTTTTTATCTAAATTTCTTTTTACTCCCCTACAACATATGTATAAAACTGCTTCATCTATATCTTTTTTTGAAATTTGTATAATTTCTTCTAATCCTTCGTATTCTCTATTTTCTTCTGTTTTGTCAGCTATAAATATAATTTTAGCTAGTTTATCCATTTTTACATTTCCTGTTGTATGATATTTTATTGCATCTTGCATTTCTTTTGTAAAGTTATATTTTTTCTTACATATATCTGCTCCAAGTTTTGAATGTAATAGTTTTGGATTTAGTTTTTCTATTTCGTCAAATTCTATACCATTTTCTGTAGCATATTTATATGCTTCTTCTTTTGACATTTCTTTTGCAATATCATGTGCAAGCCCTACTATTTTTGCTTTTTTTTCATTAATTCCATGTATTTTAGCAAGTTCTTCTGCTTTTTTTGCTACACCTAATGAGTGAGTATATCTTTTTTCTGATAATATTTGTTTTATATCATTTTTTATTTTTTCATATTCCATTTTTTATCTTCCTCTCTAAAGCACAATTTATTTTTTTATTTTCGTTTTTATTAGTATATACTTATTTTCTTAATTAGTAAAGGTAGTTTTTTATTTAAAACGCAAAATAGCAGGTAATACCTGCCATTTTGCTAATTTAATATTTAATATTCCTATTTTTCTACACTTCTATTTGCAATTTCTATTGCTTTTGCTACTATATTTCCACAATCTTTTGATGAAACATTTCCCCAACTTCCACCGTCTTTTTTTACTTGTTCATATACTCCTAATTCTTTTGCTATTTCTTCTCTTAAATTGTTAGAAATCAATTTTGAATTTCTAGACATAACTAATACCTCCTTATTTTTATGAAAATATTTATATCCGAATTAATTTTTATCAAAGTAATTGATGTTTTTTAATATTAAATATTTTCATATGGATAGTATGTGTTATTTTTTTTAATTTATAGTAGTAGTTTATTGCAAGTTTGTTATTTTTTTACGTTTTTATATTTCAATTTCTGGATATTGCCTACCATTTCTTTGTTGGTTATGTCTTAAATTATATTCTTCTTGTAATTGTTTTACATAATTTTGTGTTTCTGGTGATGTTTCCCATAATTGTCTTGTTATATCTCCTTGTCTAGTTAATTGTCCTAAATAATTTAATTCTTTATCCTCTAAGTTGTTTACTGTTAGCAAATGGCTTATTCTATCTATCAATGCTGGGTTTTGTGACTGTGCTATTTCTTCTAATTTATATGCAGATGAGAATACTACTCCCCAGCCAAGTTCATCAGGCATATGATATATTGAATTTAACAAACGTTGTACAGTTCCCATATATACATAATTTGATTGGTTATCTTTAACTAATTTTTTTACATTTCCAAGTATAATTACTTCACCTGTATTTCTATCAACTGTTTCATAACTATATAATACCCCTGTGTTTTTACTTTTTACATCTCTTTCCCAAAAATATGGATTATTTTTTCTTTGTTCCATTTCTTGTTGTTCTATTGCAGATATTTGTTGTCTATGTCTTTCTTCTTCTTCCAGCATTAGTTGATGTTTTCTTTGTGATTCCAATATTTTTTGTTCTTTTTCTTTCATAAGTTCTTGATTTAACCCTTGGGCTAATTGTGATACAGTTCTAGAAAATGGAACAATATTAATTCTTTCATTTTCTAGAACTAATCTTCCTAAAATATTATATTGATTATAGTCTAAATTATCTAAATGTCCATTGTAATTTAATGATTCTAAAAAACCAGTTTGCACTGCTTGTTCTATACTCATATCCGCTGGTATTTCGAAACATACTGGTGCTCCAGCATCAAAAAATAATGTATCGTCTGGTCTTACTATATCTATTTTTCCCGCAATTAACTTTGTTAGTTCTCCATTTCCATGTTTTATATTATATTTTACTCCTTTAGGATAAAATATTGCTTGTGTCCCGTCTTCTCTTTCTATATAAAACTCATTTTGTGGTATTCCTACATATTTACTTGGTTTAATTTTGTTTTGTTTATTACCATTAAAAACATTTTTTAAATTATCAATAATTCCCATATTAACACCCTACTTTCACACTTATTTTATAAAAATAGGCATATTTTTGTCAATACTTAAAATAATGTTTTTACATAGTTAAAGTTCCATTAGGTGTATTTTGTATAATTAATATATCTTCTTCTTTTCCATTTTCAGCATTTATATATACTAAAAATTCTGTTCCATCTACTGTACCTTTAAATTCCCAACATAATAGTTCAGTCATAAATTCTGTTGGTATTACTGCTAAAGATGATGCATTTATTTGTAAATTTTTATTTATTGTTTTTGTTGCTTCTTCCTTAGATATTTTAACTTCTGGTAAGTTTCTTTCATAATGTGAATTTAAATATCCTGTTGTTTCAATTCCTAATACTTCTCCATTATCAAGGGCTACTTTTAATTTTATTAAATCTGGATACATTGTTACTCCGTTTTGTTCATAGGCATAATTAATTGTTACTATTCCTTCTTGTTTTAAATAATATGTTTCTTTCATATTTGGGAAACCTTTTTGTGTTAAGAAGTTTTTTCCTATTTCATTTGCTTGTTCTTGTGTTATTACTTCTGCTTCTACTTCTCTATTATAGTTTGAAAATACTATATGTCCTCCTTTTCTTGATATAGAGATACTTGCACTTGTGTCATTTTTATCATCTTTTAATTTTACATAGAAATCATATGATGGAATGTTACCATTTTCTGAAAGTCCATTTGAAGTTATTTCTGCAATTTTGTCTTGTCCAAAAAATTCAGTGGCAATTTGTTTTGCTTTTTCTTCATCTATATCTTCTCCTGTTAATCCCTTTCTTTCAGGGTTTGTCATGTGTTCTGAATATGCTCCATCATATATTAAGCCTGCATATTCATGGAAATTTTCTTCTAATCCTGAAAAACTATCTTGTGAAATATTACTTACTTGTTGTGCAAATGCTACATTTCCTTTTTTAGTTAATTCTCCCCAACTTATTCTTCCTTCATTCATATCTGCTGATAATTGAACAAGTGTGTTTTTTAACTCTACACTATAGCCATGTAAATTTGTTAAATTGTCTAAATCTTCTTGTGTTAATGGCTCATTGTATATATTTTTTCTAGATAAAGAATAACTATAATCGCTTACTTGGTTTAAGAATTTAGCTGTATTTGCTATTTCTTCTGTTCCTATTGGAATTTGTGCAAGATAGCTTTGGGCTAAATCTGCTTCTCTCCATAAATGTGTTAATGTTTCTGCTCCATGTTCAGGTGTTGTCGAAATTAGTGATTTTGCAAGATATGTTTCAACATTTTGTACATAATCTACTAATTCGTAAAATGCCATATTGTATGAGTTTTCAGATGCTTGTCTAAAGTCCATTTGTTTTTTATAGGTAAATACTCCTAACCCTATTATAATTGCTCCCATTACAACAATTACACTTAACATATGTCTATCTTTTAATCTGTTTTTCCAGTCTGTTAATTTTTCTTTAATATTCATAATTTTTTCTCCTTTTTTTAATTTTATTTACAAAATCTATGTTTTCCTATTGTTTTGACATATGGTCTTGACCATATCCATTTATTTGTTGCTGTGTCAGGATTAAAGTAATATGTGCAACCATTTGTTGGATCCCAACCATTCATTGCGTCTTGTGCTGCTTTTAATACTGTTGAGCCTTCTGCAATTGGCACATTAATTTGTCCATCTGCTACAGCTGTAAATGCTCCTTTTTCATATATAACTCCTGCTATTGTATTAGGAAAACTTGAACTTTTTACACGATTTAGTATAACTGCTCCGAACAGCTACTTGTCCTTCATATGGCTCTCCTCTTGCTTCTCCATTTATTGCTCTTGCCATTAGTTGTAGGTCTGATGCTTGACTTCCTCCTGCAGCATATACTTGGTTTTCATTATTTATTTCTATTAATGCCATAATTCCTATTACTAAACTTAATATTATTAATATAACAGAAATTATTTTTAATATTTCTTTCAATCTTTTAACCTCCTTTTTTATTTTTATAAAATTATTAATTGGTTTTCTTATTTGATTTAATTTCTTTTTTTATATAATTTGTAAATTGATATTTTTTATTTTGAAACCATTATCTAGTAATTATAGTTTGTTAAAATTTTTGTAAAATATTCTATTTTCAAAATTTTTTTGATATTTTTATTTTTTTATGATAGAATTTTTGTTGTATAAATAATTTTTGAAAGGATAAATTTTATTTTATGAAAAAAGTTTTAATTTTTTATGCATCTTATGGTGGTGGGCACTTATCTGCTGCTCGCTCTATTAAAGAATACTTAGAAGATAATTTTAATGATATTCAAATTAATTTAGTTGATTGCATGAAATATGTTAATAAAGCATTGGAAAAAATTACTACAACAGCTTATAATGAAATGGCGAAAAAAATGCCATGGGCTTGGGGTAAAATATACTCTAAGGCTCAAAAAGGTACTATTGCTAGAATTAGTAATAATTCTAATAAAATTTTAGCTTTAAAATTGAATAAATTATTACAAGATTATAAGCCAGATATAATAATTTCTACGCATCCATTTGGCTCACAAATGTGTACTTATTTAAAGTCTAAAGGAAAAATTAATTCAAAAATTGCTACAATAATGACAGATTATGCTCCACATGACCAGTGGCTCGTTAATTCAGATTTAGTTGATTTTTTCTTTGTTGCACATGAAGGTATGAAACTGGCTTTGGAAGAGAAACGGGATTTCTGAAAATAAAGTTTTTGCTACTGGTATTCCTCTTTCTAATAAATTTTTGAAACATTATAATAAAAAGGAAATTTTAAAGGATTTTGGATTACATGAAGATAAGAAAACTATTTTATTTTTTGCTGGTGGTGAATTTGGTTTAGGAAAATCTAGAACTTATTCTTTATTGCAAACTCTTGTAGATAATTTTGACAATTTACAAATTGTTGCTATTTCTGGCAGAAATGAAAAGATGAAAAAAAGTTTTGAATACATAGTAAGACATTCTCATAAAGAAGAGAAAGTAAAAATATTAGATTATACAACAAAAGTACCTGAACTTATGAGTATTTCAGATATAGTTATTACTAAACCTGGTGGTCTTACAACTACAGAAAGTCTTGCTTCACGGTTTACCTATTATTGTTATAAATCCTATTCCAGGGCAGGAAGAAGAAAATGCTTCATTTTTAGAAAGCAAAAATGTTGCTATTTGGATAAGAAAAAATGACGATGTTAAAACTATTTTAGAGGATTTATTTAATTCTCCAGAAAAAATGAAAAAAATGAAAGTTAATGCTAAACTTCTTGCAAAAAAGAATTCTTGTAAGGATATTTGTAATATTATTTTAAAATAATTTGTTTCACAAATTTATACTCCCACTTCATATAATAATATGTGAGGTGGGAGTATGAATTTTTTTAATAATTTATCTGGTGCTGAATTAATTACTCTTGCTACAATTCTTGCTATTTATATTAGCCAAGGTCTTAGTCCTGATGAGGTTGATACTTTGGGTAATTTTTTTTCTGCTTTAGGTGCAAATTTGAGTACTATTGCTACTTCTGAAGCTAATACTGCTATTTTTCAATAATTAGTTTATAATTCACGCCTTCCTTCTAAAGCTTTTGTTAGTGTTATTTCATCAGTATATTCTAAATCTCCTCCAACAGGTATTCCATGTGCTATTCTTGTTACTTTTATTCCTAATGGTTTTACTAATTTAGATATATACATTGCTGTTGCTTCTCCTTCAACTCTAGGATTTGTTGCAAGTATTATTTCTTTTACTATTTGTGGATCTAATCTTTGTAATAATTCTTTTAGTTTTATATCATCTGGACCAATCCCATTCATAGGTGATATTGAGCCATGCAGTACATGATATACACCTTTAAATTCATGGGTTTTTTCCATTGCAATTATGTCTTTTACATCTTCAACAACACATATAACACTTTCATCTCTTTTAGGATTTGCACATATTGTGCATGGATCTGTATCTGATATATTGTAGCATTTTGAACAATATCTTAAATTTTTCTTTGCATTTAATATTGCTTGTACGAATTCATCTGTTTCTTCACTACTAGATTCTAAAATATGAAATGCAAGTCTTACTGCTGTTTTGTGTCCTATACTTGGTAATTTTTCAAATGCTTCTACTAATTTTTCTATTGATGGTGAATAATATGACATGACTTTCTCCTCATAATTTTACATTAATCCTGGTATATTATATTTTCCCATTGATGATGCTTGTGCTGCATCTACTTTTCTTAGTGCTTCATTTATGCATGTTAAAATTATATCTTCTAACATTTCAACATCTTCTGGATCTACTACTTCTTTTTTTATTTTTATTTCTTTAACTTCTTTTGAGCCTGAAACTTTAACTGTTATTGCTCCTCCTCCTGCTGTTGCTTCAAATTCTTTTAAAGATAATTCTTCTTGTGATTTTTCAATATCTGCCTGCATCTTTTTTGCTTCTTTCATTAAATTATTTAGATTCATTCCTCCGAATCCTCCTCCCATTCCTGGGAATCCTCCTCTTTTTGCCATTTTAAAGTTCCTCCTTTATTTTTTATTAATTATTCATCTATAATATTTATTGGTATATCTAGTTTTTTTACCATATCTTCTATACTTTCTTCCTGGTTTTGTACATATTCTTTTTCATCTATGTACTTTATTCTCATTACTTTACCACATTCCATTGAAACTAATTTTGATAATTCATTCATATTTTCTGGTCTTTCTAACATTGTTTTTCCAAATGCGGTTAAGCCGTTTGAGAATATTATTTCTAATGTTAAGTCGTCTTTTTGTTTTGCTTTTGTATTTATTAGGTTAGAATATAATACCATTTTACCTGTGCTTTTCAATTTTTCTAATACCTTTGGCCAATATTCTTCGGATGTTATATTTTTTATATTTGCTTGTGTTTTTTTAGGTTTTGTATCTTGATTTGGTACATTATTTTGTGTATTTAATTCTGATGTTTTTTGCACTTCTTGATTTTTACTTGCTTTTATTGGTATGCTTCCAGTATTTATTTTTTGTTCTAATTCTTCTACTTTCTTTTTTAGTTCGTCTATTCCATCATTTTGTGTGCTTCTACATAATTTTATTATTCCAGTTTGTAACATTATTTCTTTTTGTGTTGACCATTTTATATCATTTTGTATTTCTGATAATGAATAAATAAGGTTAATTAATCTTTCTTTTGATATGTTTTTAGATAGTTCTTCTATTTGTTTTATTTCTTCTTTATTATAAATTGATAGGTTGTTACTTGTTTTATATACTAATATATCTTTTATGTATTTTATAATTTCCCATACTAAATTTTGTAGGTCTTTTCCTTCTTTTATAACTTCATCTAATGAGTTTAATGCTTCTACAGCATCATTTTCTATTATATTTTTAACTATTTTATTAACAAATGTTATTGGTGGTATTCCTACCAATTCTTTTACTTTGTTTTCATCAATTTTGTCATTTCCTTCTTGAATGCATCTTTCTAGTATGCTTAATGCATCACGCATTGCTCCTTCTGATAGTATTGCTATTATTTCTAATGCTTCATCTGTTGCTTCTATTTGTGCTTTTTGACATACTATTTTTAGCCTTTTTATGATGTCTTCATTTGATATTCTTTTAAAATCGAATCTTTGACATCTTGATAGTATTGTTGCTGGTAATTTTTGTGGCTCTGTAGTGGCTAATATAAATTTTACATGTGCTGGTGGCTCTTCTAATGTTTTTAATAGTGCATTAAATGCTCCTGGTGATAGCATATGTACCTCATCTATTATATATACCCTATATTTTGCAAGTGTTGGCAGAAAATTAACTTCATCACGAATTGCTCGTATATCTTCTACACTGTTATTTGAGGCTGCATCCATTTCTACAACATCTGTTAATGAGCCAGATAATATTGCTTTACATATTTCACATTCATTGCATGGCTCTCCATCTTTTGGGTTTAAACAATTAATTGCTCTTGCAAATATTTTTGCAGCAGATGTTTTTCCTGTACCACGTCCCCCATTAAATAAATATGCATGACCTATTCTATTTGATATTATTTGATTTCTTAATGTTTTTGTTATATGTTCTTGCCCTACCATTTCATCAAAGTTTACAGGTCTAAATTTTCTATATAATGCTGTATATTCCATAGCTTTCTCCTCTTTATAAAAAATGGTGTGAGCCTCTTACATCTCTATGGAAAACAATATTCACATAAATACACTACTTATTGCTGCTTCGTTTCCGACCTGACAAGGTTCATAGCTTTTTATTGAATGTTGTTTTCCATACAAATGTAAGTTCTCATACCAAAATTTATTATATAACGAAAATATATTTTTAGCAATAGATAAATTCATTTTTAATTAATATCTTTTAAATACAATGTTATCACTATTTATTTGATAGTTTGTTGTTCCTTCTTGTATTATATTTCCTGTTGGCATTTCTAATATAATATTTGTTTTATATTTTTTACCAGATTTTAGTTCTATTGATAAATCAAATGATACTTTAAATTTTATTTCTTCATTTGTTATTCCAACTTTTCCAAGTAATGTTCCATCATGTCTAATTTCAACTTCTTCATTTGATGTATAATTTCCTATGTTTTCATTTACATATCTTAGTAGTATTAGCCCTCCTTGATTTGCTATTTGTAAATTTTTTAAATCTGATTTTTCAGAGCCTATATATTCTAACTTATCTTCTATTTTTGCTTCTTCTGAATTTGTAAATACTCCAGTTTCACTATTTAACCTATATGTGCTTACTTCTCCTTTTAATGGTTTTGTTTGTATATCTAAATTGTCTATTATTATTTTATCTATTATTTCTTCTTCTTTATAATTTTTATTTTTTATTATATCTATATATACATCATTACTTTGCAATAAATTTAAATCCCATTTGTTTTCTGTTTGCTCTTTTTGTTCTCCTCCAGCACTACTTATTACCATTATTTTTGAAATTTCAAATGGCATATTAGTTTCTCCTTCAACTTGGTATTTTACAATAATGCTTATTACTGTTATTGCGATAATTGATACTACAAATAAGGCAATTATCTTTTTTATAAATCTATCTCTCATGATTATCTCCTTTTATTAGATATTTTATGGATTTTTTCTTTATTATTTTTATCATTATATCATATTTTTTTACTTTGTAAATACAACTTTACTTAACCATGCACTGTTCATAGGTAAAATCTGTGTTTTTATAAAAATATTTGACTTTTACTATAAATAGATGTATAATTTGTATTGTTCTATACTTTATTGTATAGTGCGTTTGGATAGAGGTTAAACTGTTGTGAGTGCAAACCTCTATCTTTTTTATTGTATAGAAAAATTGGCTTTTATCTTGACTACATATAAAATTTTTTTATGCAACTAGGTTAATTTACTTTAGTTTTATATTATAAAATTTACTACTTTTGTTTCTTCTTCTTCATATTCACTTTTCCATTTTGCATAACACTTCATGTTTGTTTCTCTTTTTAATTTGATTTCTAAAAAGTGCCACTCTAATCTTGAAATATATTTTATGGATTCAGAATTTAATAGTCCAGTTTTTTGTGCGTAATCATTCCATTCTTCTACCATCGGAAATCTTTTTTTAGTTATCATCATTTCTTTTAACATATAATATGACATTTCATATGCTTCATACATTTCATTTTTTTCTGGGTATTCTCTTTCTTCTATGGTTTCATAAAATTCATTTATTAATTTGTCTAATTTTAAACTTGTTGTTCTTGTTAGAAAATCATTTAATCCTTTTTTGTCAATATTTTTATCTAGAATTTTTTGAAGCTTTTTTATATCATTATATATACTATTATTATATAGAAATAATTCTTCTTTTTCTTTTAAGAGTTTTTTCTTTAAATCTTCAAAATTCCCAACTTTTTTCTTATCCATTATGGTTAATGAACTGAATAAATAATTTTCATGAGCATATATATCCCACTCTTCTTTGGTTAAGTCTTCATTTCTTATTTTTCTTTTTAAATATCTTAACGATTTTGCATATATATCCATTTTTACCTCTTTTATCCTTTGTTTTATATTTTGTGTGTATTTGCATTTACTCTGTATATGCTATTTAAGATTATTCTATATGCTAGTTTAAGATTATTTTTATTTATGTTTTACTCTCAGTAAATTTTTTTAAAAAATTTGTTATTGTATTAGCAAAGAAACTAAAATTTGTTATTTTTTATTTTTCTTAATTCTTTAAAAAATTTTTTTAGAATGTTTTCACATTCATCTTTTAATATTCCTGTTTCTATTTCAACTTTATGATTAAATGTATAATCTTTTAATAAGTTTAACACAGATCCACATGCTCCTGTTTTTGGATCAGCTGTTCCTATATATACTTTTTTTATTCTTGATTGTATTAATGCTCCTGCACACATTGAACATGGCTCTAATGTAATATACATTTCACAATCAGCTAGTCTCCAGTTTTGTAATTTTTTACTTGCTTTTTGAATTGCTATAATTTCTGCATGTTTTGTTGTGTCTTTTTTTTCTTCTTTTATATTATGAGCTCTTGCAATTATTTTTCCTTCTTTAACTATAACTGCTCCTACTGGTATTTCTAACTTATCGTATGCTTTTTGTGCTTCTTTTAGCGCTTCTTTCATAAATTTTTCTTCCATGACATCCCTCTCATACTCGATATTTAAGATATTTTAACATGTTTTTATATTATTAATCAATGCTCTGACCTTCTAACATATAATTTATTGCATCAATTCTACCAATATGGTATACTTTTTCAAATGTTTTTGGAAATAATTTAATTAATATTTTCTGCTTATTGTCACATTGTTTCATAATTCTTTTTTGAATTTCTTTTTCCATAATATTCCTCATATGTTTTACATTTTTTTCCATTTTTGTCGAAAAAACTATCTTTAAATCGACCGATTTTTGTTGACTTATCTTACATTGCGAGGTATACTATAGATACATATACCTCGTGTATGTGGCTTAGAGATAAGATAGGGCAACCGCAAAATGAACTATCTTATCTCTCTTTTTCTTTCTACTGTTTCATCCTTAAAACTGAATACCATTTTATATCTTATTTTTATAAAATGCAATATAAAGATTTCGACATTTTTAGTGTATCATACATTTATCCAAAAATTCAATATTTTAAGACATTTTTTTGAATTTTTTTCCACATGTAGCTGTAAATATATGTAAATACTAGTGTTTATTAAGTTTTAAAAAACAAAAATGTCCTATACTTTTTTATAGTGCGTTAGGATAAAGATTTAAATTGTTGTGAGTGCAAATCTTTATCTGTTGTTCTATATTCTATAATTTATTTATAAAAAATGCAATACTTTTTATAACAAAAAATGTCGAATTTTCTTGAAATGTCAGCTTTTTCCATAAATCC